>CAZAZB010000054.1:0-7835 GCA_964489485.1 uncultured Pseudomonadales bacterium
GCAGCCAGACTTGCGAATATGGCATTCAGCAAATTCCCTGCAAAAACACCCTCACTCAACAAAGTTCCAAGGACCGGCAATTGGACGAAGGGCTGGCACATACTGGTAAATAGTGGATAGCCTGGCGGGTGTGATATGCCACCCAGATGACAAACCAATTGGAACAGTCCGGCATCTTCAAGAGTAATGCTGCGCGGTAGGGTCAGAACATACGCCGTCAGAGATATCAAAAAAACTGCGATAAGGTGAAACCATACAACAAACCGCGATGAGTTTTTTGTCATCTGATGAATCGCATTGATAAATCGATGGCTTCACAATGTTTTGTCAGAGCACCGATGGATATGTAGTCGACACCCGATTCAGCGATTCTGATCAGGTCGGACTCCTGCTCTATGCCGCCAGAGGCTTCGAGCTTTATGTTAGTGTTATTGCTTTCAATTGCTTTGCATAGCTCTGCTGGGCTGAAGTTGTCCAGCATGATCCAGTCAGGTTGCGCATCAATAGCCTGCTGCAGTTCATCCAGGGTTTCTACTTCAACTTCAACCCGTGCTTTCGGTTCCAGTTTTCGTGCCCGCTCGATGGCCGCAGCGATGGATCCTGCTGCAAGAATATGATTTTCTTTAATCAGAAAGGCATCAAAAAGACCAATACGATGGTTGTCGGCACCGGCAATTTTAACGGCATACTTTTGTGCCAGTCGTAGCCCGGGTATGGTTTTCCGCGTATCCAGAAGCGTGACATTCGTGTGTTTTACCAGGTCGACATAGTGCCTTGTGCGAGTGGCCGTGCCAGAGAGTGTCTGTAGAAAGTTCAGGGCAGTCCTCTCGGCGGTCAGTAAGCTTCTGGAACATCCTGTGATGGTTAACAGCAGGCCTTCCGGTTGGACCAGATCACCATCTTCAATGTGCCATTCAAGAATGACCTGGTCATCTATTTGTCGGAATACCTCATCCACCCAGGGCCGACCAGCAATAACTGCACGATTGCGGGTAATAATATCGGCCGTTGACTGGTGTTCAATGTCGACTAGCTCGGCCGTCAGGTCGCGCCCACCATAGTCTTCCTCTATTGCGGTGGAAACGCTAGATGTGAGATGTTTGAAGTAGTCGATATTCATGCTTAGTATTCGCTTTGTCTGAGCGTGAGAGAATTACCGGATTGAATAAATTCGACCTGACGTAGTGCGCTCATTCCCAACAAGATAGAGGGTGGTGACATACCGGGATTGATACTGGCCCGCACATTATAAAGGATGATTTTGCCAATGCTGAGCTGGTCGATGGAAGTTTCGTAAATAGTGACCCTACCGTTAGCCGTCATTGCCTGACCCGGTCTTCCTCTCCTTAAATTCAGCTTCGATGCCATTGCTTCTGGCACCACAACATCAGTTGCGCCTGTGTCCAGCAGGAATTCAACGGGGCGATTATTGATTGTTCCGGTGGTGACATAGTGACCCTGTCTATTGCGTTTTAGATTTACCTCGATGGTTTGGGCGCCAACGGTGGAGTCGGGGTTTTGGTTAGGATTCCTCTGGCGCTCTTCGACATCGCCAAAAAACATCGTCAGCATCCCAATTCCAAGAAAAATGGCAATGGCGAACATGCCCTGGCCGATTTTAGATGATTTCATTTGTTACTATTCGTACACCACTGATTGAAAAACGAAGATTAACATGAAGATTGAGGATCACAGACTCACATTTGCCGAACAGATGAACTCTACCAACGCAGATCAACGTGAGGAGGGTGAAATTTCCCTGATTGTTGTGCATAACATCAGCTTGCCTGCAGGCCATTTCGGTACAACTTATGTCTGTGAGTTATTTTGTAATGAGCTTGATTTGAATGCTCACCATGATTTTTCCGGGCTGGAAGCTGCGCGGGTATCAAGCCATTTATTTATTCGGCGGGATGCGACGGTGGTGCAGTTTGTGCCTTTCGATCAGCGGGCCTGGCATGCGGGAGATTCGAGCTTTAACGGCAGATCTGCCTGCAACGATTATTCTATTGGCATAGAACTGGAGGGTACAGATACTTCTGGCTATCAAGAAGGGCAATATCGGATTTTGGCAGAGATATGTCATTCCTTGATTGCGAGCTACGATATTCCAGCGGGACACATCACGGGCCATTCAGATATTGCCCCTGGTAGAAAGACTGACCCTGGTTCGTCATTTGACTGGAATAAGTTTCGCAATTTGCTGGCCAGGGTCTAGAATCCAAGATCCACAATGTTCTATCAGATGACTCGCCTGGGCTTATGAAATTTTTAACCATACTCGTACTGGTAGTATTTCATCGAAATTGGATCGATGGGAATTTATTTCGAGAATCCTATGGCATTGATGTCTGGTTTAACCTGGTGGCAAAAAGGATCTCCAGCAGCCTCCCCAGACTGCTGTTTAGTGTCGTGTTGCCCTGTCTTATTCTTTTTTTCATCTCCCAGGAGATTCGCCACTGGATGTTCGGGATCTTCTGGTTTGTCTTATCCCTTGCCATTCTTGTCTATTGTACAGAGGTGGTTGATCTGGATGTGGCATTCGATAATCAATCGCTCTGGTTGAGAGGGCTAACGCCAGCGGATGAAGGCTCGGACTATCTCTACCGACATGAGAATTTCGTCAGTGATATCACCTACGAGTCTTTTCAAAGTATTATTCCGACGCTATTCTGGTTTCTCTTGTTGGGTCCCACAGGAGCATTGCTCTACTTTCTCTGCTATCACTATCTTGATCGGCTCGACGAGGATGACTCAGTCGTTGACCCTCTGGGTACTCTGTTATTTTGGATGGAATGGCTACCCGCCCGGTCGGCGATTTTGGTCTTTGCCTTCATTGGCGAATTCAGTAGAACATCAACCGTTTTTATCGCATCCATTTTCAATACTGTCGACGCGGCGGTAACACCATTGGCGCAGGCAGCTTTAACGGCTATCGGGCACAGTTCAGTCGGGCAGAGTTCAGTCGGGAATGGTTCAGACGGGAATGGTTCAGACGGAAATAGCTCAGAAGAATCCGTTTCAATCGAAACATTTATCCACACAGCTGGCCCGGAGTTAGATGAGCTGAAATATTTACTCGAAAGGTCGCTATGGGGCTGGTTAGGGTTCGCAGCGCTACTGACTATTCTTGGGCTGTAACAACGGATGTTTAGTTTTTGCGCCATAGCAGCGCAGCGATTTTCTCAAGTCTCCCTCATCCTCTCTTTGCTACTGGCGTCTTTCTGGGCGGATGGGCAGGGCAAGAAAATACGCGTCCGGGATGATCTGGGAAATTCGGTGGTACTAGACGGACCTGCCCGCAGGATTGTTTCCCTGGCCCCGCACCTCACAGAATTGTTGTTTAGTTTGGAAGTCGGCAACCGAATTGTGGGTACATCAAGATATTCTGATTTTCCGCCGGAAGCACAAAAGCTAACCGTCGTCGGCGATGCCTTTTCGTTAAGTGTCGAGGCAATTGTGGCGCTGCAACCGGACATAATATTCGCATGGTCAACGGGTGGGACGAACCGCGCCCTCGGTCGGCTGCGAGATCTTGGGTTTGTTATCTATATTAATGAGGTAGACACGATCGATGGTATTGCAGATACCATTTCCAGAATGGCCATGCTCGTCGGAAATCAGTCGCGTGGAGTACAACTTGTCCGGACATTTGAGCGTAAAATGTCCGATATTCGGGCAAGCACAGCTAAGCTGGCACGCAAGAAGGTGTTCTTTCAGATTTCTGATCAGAGTCTCTATACAATCAATGGGGATCACTTGATTGGTCAGGCTGTCAAATTGTGCAATGCAGAGAATATCTTTGCGGATGAAGTCATTCCAGTACCGCTGGTGTCAAAAGAGAGCGTTATCGCACGCCGTCCGGATGTGATCGTTATAAGTAAGCCCAAGGGTGGTGCTATATCTCCCTGGGTCGATAAGTGGGGTGCCTTTGATGGGTATGGTGAAAAATTACGCTGGATAGATCCCGGCCTCATTTCTCGACCGTCCCTTCGAATGTTGGAAGGAATTGAACAACTATGTGCCGTCATTCAGTATTAGACTGGCGGGCAAAAAATAGTCTGGGAGACAACAAATGGCTGCAGATAGTCATACCGGTAATCCGAAAGATGAAGACCCGGTAGAAACCGAAGAGTGGGTTCAGGCAATCAATTCGGTATTGGAGTCGGGGGGCGCGAAGCGTGCCCAGTATATTTTGCGCCGTTTGTCAGAGAAGGTGACAGAAACCGGCGCTCAACTTCCCTATGCCATCACAACGCCCTACCGCAATACCATTCCGGTTGAGAAGGAAGCCAGAATGCCAGGCGACCTTTTTATGGAAAGGGGCATTCGCTCTCTCATTCGATGGAACGCCATGGCAATGGTGATGAGAGCCAATCTGAAAGATGGCACACTTGGCGGCCATATTTCGAGTTTCCAGTCCAGTGCGACACTCTACGATGTGGGCTTTAACTATTTCTTCAAAGGAACCACCGAAAAGACACCGGGTGATCTGCTCTATATTCAGGGGCATAGTGCGCCGGGTATCTATGCGCGATCCTACCTTGAAGGTAGCCTGTCCGCCGAACAGCTGGATAGATTCAGGCAAGAAGTCGATGGTGACGGCTTATCGTCCTATCCCCATCCATGGTTGATGCCGGACTACTGGCAGTTCCCAACAGTATCAATGGGGCTCGGTCCCTTACAGGCGATCTACCAGGCACATATTATGAAGTATTTGGGCTTTCGCGGGCTCTCTGAGCCGGGTAACCGAAAGGTCTGGTGCTTTACCGGTGACGGCGAAATGGACGAGCCAGAATCACAGGGTGCAATAGGTCTTGCCGGCAGGGAAGGGCTGGATAATCTTATATTTGTCGTGAACTGCAACTTACAGCGACTTGATGGACCTGTTAGGGGAAATGGCAAGGTCATCCAGGAACTAGAAGGTTCGTTCCGCGGCGCTGGCTGGAATGTGATTAAAGTCGTCTGGGGCCGGCAATGGGACCCACTGTTCGAAAAAGACAAGAATGGATTGTTGCAACAACGAATGGACGAGGCGGTTGATGGCGAATACCAGAACTATAAGAGCCGCGATGGTGGATACACAAGAGAACACTTCTTCGGTAAATACCCTGAATTGCGTGAAATGGTTGCCGATCTTTCTGATGAGTCAATCTACAAGCTGAATCGAGGCGGTCATGATCCCTACAAGGTCTATGCTGCCTATGCCGCAGCAGTCGCACACAAGGGGCAGCCAACAGTCATCCTTGCCAAGACCGTCAAAGGCTATGGCATGGGGCTGGCAGGAGAGGCGCAGAACTATACCCATTCGGTTAAGAAACTGGATCTTGCTGCCCTGAAAGAATTTCGGGATCGATTTGATATTCCCATTCCGGATGATGAGTTGGAGGCCGTCCCTTACTATCGACCCCCAGAGGATTCCACAGAAATTCGCTATATGAAAGAGCGCCGCGCCTCGTTGGGTGGCTCCATACCGCGTCGTAAGTCAGATTTTCAGGCACTTGAAGTACCGAAGCTGGAAATATTGAATGCCTTGTTGAAGGGCACGGGAGACCGTGAAATATCAACCACCATGGCCTTTGTCAGAATCTTGTCTGCGTTGATCAAAGACAAGAATATAGGCCAACGCATTGTACCCATAGTGCCGGATGAGGCGCGAACCTTTGGTATGGAAGGGATGTTCCGCCAGCTTGGAATCTATTCTGCTGTCGGGCAGCTATACGAGCCTACCGATGCCGGGCAGCTGATGTACTACCGTGAAGACCAGAACGGCCAGGTCATGGAAGAAGGCATCAATGAAGGTGGCGCTTTTTCCGCGTGGTTGGCAGCGGCAACCTCCTATTCCAATCATGCGGTTCCGTTAATCCCTTTCTATGTCTACTACTCGATGTTTGGTTTCCAGCGAGTGGGCGACCTATGCTGGGCTGCTGGCGATTTGCAGGCACGTGGTTTTCTTCTTGGGGGCACATCCGGCAGAACAACGCTAAATGGTGAAGGTTTGCAGCATCAGGATGGGCATAGCCATATCCTCGCCTCCACTGTACCGAATTGTATTTCCTATGATCCTGCCTTTGCCTACGAACTTGCGGTGATTATTCATCACGGTCTGGAGGTGATGTATGTGCAGAAACAACCGAAGTATTATTACATCACTGTGATGAACGAGAATTATCAACAACCTGAAATGCCCAGGGGATGCGAAGAAGACATTATTAAGGGGATGTATCTTTACAAGAAAAATTCGCGCAAGAATTCAAAGAAGGCAGTTCAGCTATTGGGTTCAGGGACTATCCTGAGAGAATCAATTGCCGCCGCCGCCCTATTGAAATCAGAGTTTGGTATTGACGCGGATATCTGGAGTGTAACCAGTTTCAATGAGTTAAAGCGGGAAGGTGATTCTGTGTCTCGCTGGAATATGCTTCATCCCAACGAGGAGCCGAAAAAATGCCATTTAGAAAAATGTCTTGAAAATACGCTGGGTCCGGTTGTTGCCGCCACTGACTATATGAAAAATTATGCTGACCAGGTGCGTGAATTTGTCGGACCAACTTATACCGTACTTGGCACCGATGGTTTTGGCCGAAGCGATACCAGAGAAAAGTTACGGCATTTCTTCGAAGTGGATCGCCATTTTATTGTTGTGGCGGCACTTGATGCCCTCGTTAAAGAGAATGTCATTGATGGTACGGTCGTCCAGAGCGCCATCACTAAATTCAAGATCGATCCCGACAAACCAGATCCGAGTATTTCCTGATGGCTGAAAAAGTATTAGTTCCTGACGTTGGTGAGGCAGATAACGTTGAAGTTGTCGAAGTGTTGGTTTCCGTCGGTGATCACGTTGAAAAAGATGAATCTCTGGTGGTTCTTGAATCGGACAAGGCGAGCATGGAAATACCGGCACCCTTTGCCGGTGTTGTCGTATCCATTTCCATTGGTGTTGGTGATACCGTGGACGAGGGTGGTTTAATCCTGGAGTTGGATGTCTCAGCTAGTGCTTCTGGCGGCGACTCGAAAGAAACTGAAAAAGAGCCGAAGGCTGAAGCTGTTAGCGAATCGAAATCAGATGAGCAAACTGTCGTTGTTGATGCTGAACAGGAGCCAACAAAAGTCGAGAAATCTGCGGAGGCTGTAAAAACACCAGAAGCTATTTCTGTCACTAATGATGAAAGTGAGGTCCATGCCGGTCCTGCCGTGCGCAAGCTGGCAAGAGAATTTGGTGTAGGGCTCACACAGGTAAAAGGAACAGGAAAATACGGGCGCATACTGAAGGAGGATGTTCAAAAGTTCGTTCAGGGGCAGCTCAAGGGAGGTGGGGATGCATCAGGTTCTGGCATTCCCGCCATACCAACGATTGACTTCACAAAGTTTGGTGAGGTGGAACTCAAACCCATGTCTCGCATCCGCAAGATAAGTGCGAAAAGTTTGCATCGCAGTTGGCTCAATATCCCACATGTGACCCAGTTTGATGAAGCAGACATTACCGATCTGGAGACATTCCGAAAACGTCAAAACGAAGAACTTTCCAGAGAAGGAATAAAAGTAACGCCATTGGCCTTTCTGGTAAAAGCCACCCTCAGTGCACTTGCTAAATATCCGCAGTTTAATGCGTCGATTGATCCGGGATATGATCATTTGATCATAAAAAAATACTACAATATTGGTATTGCCGTAGAAACCGACGACGGACTTGTCGTGCCGATTATCAAAAACGCAGATCAGATGGGTGTCGTTGAACTTGCCCAGGCGGCATCGAATCTTGCAGGTTTAGCACGAGATAAAAAACTGCCAATGGATGCCATGCAGGGGGCGACATTTACCATCTCCAGTCTCGGCGG
>CAZAZB010000054.1:7935-14755 GCA_964489485.1 uncultured Pseudomonadales bacterium
GATAGGCGGTTGATGTATTCCAGCGCCGCGCTGTTGATCGTATCTTTTTCTTCTTCGTTTAATGTCACCATGCAACGTTCCGCTCGTCTACAGATGCTTCGCGCCATGTGGCATTGGGCGATAGTTTTTGAGCCGCCGGGAAGGATGAAATTTTCAAGCGGGTTAAGAAATTCGTTTAACGTATCAAGTTCAGTTTCGATGGTGGTGACATGTTCTGCGCAAAGAATTTTGTAACCCGGGATCGAGAGCTCTCCGCCCAGATCGAACACTCGATGTTGGCATGTTCGGAGAAAGTCGATTGTTATATTGAGTTCGAGCACTTCTTCCTGACGCATTTCTTCAATCAGTAACCCCAGGGTGCTGTTGAATTCGTCCACTGTGCCGATGGCTTCAATTCGTGCGTGGTTCTTCGCGATTCGATTGCCATCACCCAGGCCCGTTTGACCTTCGTCACCGGTTCTTGTGTATATTTTTGAGAGCCGCTTTCCCATGGCAATCATCCCTCCTTCTAGGAAATATGTTTGACGATAATGCTGTCAGTCTGATGGGATAGATCAAGATTCTCAATGGCTGTATCCATCATGATAGTCTCATTGGGTGGTCCCGTTTCAGCGGTACCTGCACAAATGCTCATCGCTATTTCAACTTCCTGAAACCCCGCAGATGTCGCATAGCTTTTCAATTTCACACCTTGATAAATCCTCTCATAACACTCTGCAGTGCATTGCTCGATGCTCGGTTGAATAAGGATGAGTGCAAATTGGCCGGGTGCATAGTAGGTCACCATGTCGAGGGGTCTAACCAGCGCCTGAATGCGCTCGGATACAGATACGACTAATTCACCGGCTATGGTCGTGTCGTAGGTATCTTTCACGGTTTCATAGTTCTGAATTGAAATCATCAGAAAACATACCGCACCGCCTCGGGATTCTACCTGGCGAATAGAATCATGCAGAGTGTGTTCGGCAAAGCTCCTGTTACCCAGTCCGGTTAAAGGGTCGAGTAATTGTCCTTTGCGTAGTTCATTGCACAATCTTTGTAGCGCAGCCTGGGAGACGGTGAGAGTATTAATCTGGCCGGAAATCCTGCTGCCAGCTGCGATCAAATGTTTGAGAACATCGACGCGTTTTGTTCCGGTGACGACATCAACATTGTCTCGGAATGGTTCACTTTCGACGATCTTTGGGTTCACCGCGCCGATGAGAATGACATAGGTATAGTGGTCACGGTCAAGGTCGATATCCCGGATGGCTTCAGCCAATTCAATGCCTGTCATGTCTCCCACATCGACTTCAGTGATGACAACCCCGGCAGGTGCATCTTCCAGAATTTGTAGCGCGTTCACTGCACCATAGCAGACACGGTTATTCGAAAACCTGATGAGTTCGTGATCGAAGAAATCCAGAATAGAGTTGGCGCCCTTGACGACAACGATCGGTAGATCAGACATTAGTGACCATGACTTGTTATGCTCTCTCGCAAGAATGCCGTATTTTAAAGAATTGAGAGGTAAATAGACATGCCATCATTTGACGTTGTATCGGAAATCGACCTACAGGAGGTCACCAATGCCGTCGATCAGGCAAACCGGGAAGTGGGTACGAGATTTGACTTTCGCGGTGTAGAAGCAAGATTTGAGCGTAATGAAGACCAGGTAAAGTTAACCGCAGAGGCCGACATACAACTAAACCAGATGTTGGATATTCTGAAATCCAAGCTGGTAAAGCGATCTATTGATATCGGTGTTATGGAAGTTAGTGATCCAGAACACAGCGGAAAACTCTTTCATCAGAACATTCTGATGAAGCAGGGCATAGACAGCGCGACATCCAAGAAGATGGTCAAGATGATCAAGGATAAAAAGATGAAAGTGCAGGCAGCGATTCAGGGTGAGAAAATTCGCGTGACCGGAAAGAAACGGGATGATTTGCAAAAAGTGATGGCGATGCTAAAAGAAGCTGATCTCGATCTGCCGCTACAATATGAAAATTTCCGCGATTAGTTGCCAAACCCTCTGATATGCAGCTCGAAGCGCCACAAAACATAAGCTGGCGAGATGCTTTTGTTATCTACTCGAAGCCCCAGGTTATTACCATGGCGTTTCTTGGGTTTTCGGCCGGTCTACCATTTCTGCTTGTTTTCTCGACACTCACCGCCTGGCTTAGAGATGATGGCGTCAGCAAAAGCGCTATCGGCTTTTTTGCCTGGGTTGGTATTACCTATTCTATCAAGGTCTTCTGGGCGCCGGTGGTTGATCGCCTTGCAATTCCATTTCTGACTCGTACATTTGGCCAACGTCGTGGCTGGATTTTGTTCGGCCAGCTTGGCATCGCTGCAGGACTTATCTCTATGGCATTGGTTGGTTCAGCTGATCTGGTGCTTTTGTCGCTCTGTGCGCTGCTTGTTGCGTTTTCCTCGGCGACACAGGATATCTCGATTGATGCTTATCGCATTGAAGCTGCAATAGACGAGTATCAGGGGGCCATGTCCGCCAGTTACATCTTCGGTTATCGTGTGGCACTGCTCGCTGCCGGTGCAGGCGCACTGTATCTCGCTGAATATTATGATTGGCCCACCGCTTACATGGTGATGGCATCGTTGGTTGGAATAGGTATTTTGACGGTATTTGTCATTAAGGAACCTGTCAGGGAAGGAGATAGGGCCGACACCTCAGCAGAACAGCATGTTATCGACCGGCTTATAACGGGGAAAAGTGGCCCCTGGCAACGGCTAGAGGCATGGTTTATCGGTGCAGTAGCAGGACCATTTATCGACTTCTTCCAGCGTAACGGCAAGTTCGCGTTGCTGATTCTGGTATTCATTTCTGTTTTCAGACTCAGCGACATTGCCATGGGAATCATGGCCAATCCCTTCTATCTGGATATGGGTTATAGCAAAACCGAGATCGCCAATATCGCGAAGATTTTTGGCTTCTTTATGTCTATTGGCGGTTCAGCACTTTGTGGTGTGCTGGTCGTCAAATGGGGAATATTCAGACCGCTGCTCATCGGTGCCATCGCGGTTGCCTTTACTAATTTATTCTTTGCGGCTCTGTCGCTGATGGAGCCTAGAATTGAATATCTGGCGTTCGTGATCAGTGCGGACAATATCAGCGGTGGCTTTGCTGCGACGGCTTTTATCGCCTATCTGTCCAGCCTTACCAATCGTGCTTATACCGCAACGCAATATGCGTTGTTCAGCTCGCTGATGACCTTGCCAGGCAAGTTCATCAGTGGCTTCTCCGGGCTGATTGTGGATGGCTATGGATATTTTGAATTCTTTATTTTCGCTTCGATTATTGGTTTACCGGCGATCTTTCTTGTACTGCTACTGATGAGACGAATTTAAGTCATTGCGATTGGACTTGAATTCTAATTCACTATTGACCTTCAATTCGGGGGGGTAGCATGACCCCTGGTCCCAGTCCAGTAGTCAGGGTACTAGAATCAACCACGGAAGGAGCTTCTAATGCAAAAACCACTACGTTACCTGTCAATTTTTCTTGTCACTACGTTCACCATGAGCGCGGCGCTATCATCCTCGTACCCAGCGGATATTGAATGCGAAGGAAACTTTTTTCCTTCCTGTTGTACAGCTATCACAGACAATCTGAATCAAACGCAGTGGCGGTGGCAAGCCAGCAAGGGTTATTACGATGATGATCTCACAACAGTAAATCATGCTACCCATCACTGTAACGCTGGTGATAAATCGACCTTTACACTAACCAATGATGAAAGAACCGACCCCAATCTTGGACCTGATGTCTGGGAGCACTGGGGCAGAGGCGCTGGATACTGTGCATCTAACGCATTTTGAGGCCATCTTTACTGGTTGCCATCGGAATAGTGATTGGCATTGTTGGTGCCATGACTATCTGGTGGCTTCGACAATCAGATGATCTCAGGATAGAGGTTCAGTCCGTTGCAGCGGTTGTAAAGGATGGAACGCCAAAGACAACTCAAGCCAGTGCCAACATTGCGCCGATAATCCTTGCGACAGAAAAGATTGAGAATCCGGGATTCCCGATGGTCGTTACACTGGCAGCGGGCGTGCAAGCCAACATCAATATGGGGCGATATGTACCTCCCGCCCCCTATCTAAGCTCGACAGGGCGCCTGATTGATATTATTGATGTGTTACAGGAAAAGGCGAAGGAGGGGGATGCCGTTGCAGCAAGAACCCTGTATCGCGGGGTCAACAATTGTAAAAAGATCACTGGTGATGAACCTTCCGTGGATGTTGCGCTTCGAGTACTGCAAAGCGAGGGATATTATTTATTCGACGGGCAGAAAATTCAGGCCAGAACCGTTAACGAACAGGTGGCATTCGAATCGATTCTTGAAGACAGCTATCACGAATGTGAAAACATCGGTGATCAATATGATAGCGCGATGGATGGTTGGCTGAAGATTGCGGCAGATGGCGGTGATTTGTTGGGTATGCGAGATTACTTATGGTCGGTAGAAGAAAGTTCCCCCGCTTACACCTCGATGCTAGAAAAACTCTGGATGTTGGGATATACGGATGCGCTGATGCGTTACGCTACCGAATACTCGAGACTGGGGAGTCCAAAGAGAGATATGACTAGAAGTTACGCCTATTATCTCGCGCTTGTAAAGCTGAAGGAAGAAGTCTGGAATTCCAGCGGCAACGAGCAAAGAATGGCGACTCGCGTGGCTGCCATGCGAGGGAGATTACAAGAACGAAGCACCTATCTGAGCAGCAGTGAGCAGGAGGACGCCGAGCGGCTAGCGGCGTCTATTCTAGAGGGCAATCCAAACTGCTGTCTCTCTATTTGGAGCCCCCGTTAAACGTGAGATTTCAATAATTAGTATCAGGTTCATTTTTTTAGAGATTTTTACAAGGTTAAGGTTCCCATCGATAATTTCGCAGGCTTAAACGTCCTTTGATCATAATGACTCCCTCTTTCTCCAACCTGTCTTTTTGTCTTTCCGGATTAGGGTTTGAAAGTTTACCCTGGGAATTAACCACGCGATGCCAGGGCAGCTTTGTGCCCTTAGGTAGCCGCGCCAGAACACGCCCTACAAGCCTTGATTGCTGCGGCATGCCTGCCAGATTTGCCACCTGACCATAGGTTGCGACCTTGCCTTTGGGTATCGCGTTGACAATCTGCCAGATCAATTCCCGGCTCTTTTCGATGCTGTCTGTCATGGATACTGTTTTCCTTCCTGGAAAGAGTAATTTAGTTGACTAATTTTGGGCTTTTTTAGCAGTCTCACCTTGACTCTGCTAAAACAGACCCTATTATTAGCACTCCTTCAAGGAGAGTGCTAAATATTCCCCTGATTCCGCATAAATAAAGGGGTTGGACGGAAGTTAGTACAGTTTAATTAAAAAACGCCAGGCAGCAATTATTGCTGTTTGAAACGAATATGGGAGACAAGTATGAGTATCCGTCCATTGCAAGATCGTGTGGTAGTACGGCGCACGGAAGAAGAAACCAAGTCAGCAGGTGGCATCGTAATTCCTGACTCGGCAACCGAGAAGCCCTCACAGGGCGAAGTCGTCGCTGTAGGTCCGGGAAAGAAACTGGATAACGGCACTGTTCAGGAAGTCGACCTCAAGGCAGGCGACAAGATTCTTTTTGGTCAGTATGCAGGTAGCACCGTCAAAATCGAAGGTGAAGAGCTGCTTATCATGAACGAAAGCGAAGTTTTTGGGGTTGTTGAGTAAGTATTTAAATAGACCATCATGCTGTTCACAGAGGTGAGAAGAGAATGGTTTTGACAAGTACAAACACGACACGCAAATAGATTAGAAATTTTAAGGATTAACAATTATGAGTGCTAAAGACGTTAAATTTGGTGATTCAGCACGCCAGGGTATGTTGGCTGGTGTGAATATCATCGCTGACGCAGTAAAGGTAACGCTAGGTCCGAAGGGACGTAATGTTGTTATCGATAAATCTTTTGGTGCGCCGACGGTCACAAAAGACGGTGTATCGGTTGCAAAAGAAATCGAACTGAAAGACCGGTTCGAAAATATGGGTGCGCAGATGGTGAAGGAAGTTGCTTCACAAACCTCTGATGCCGCGGGAGACGGAACAACGACTGCAACAGTTCTGGCCCAGGGAATTCTGAACGAAGGATTAAAATCAGTTGCAGCGGGTATGAACCCGATGGATCTTAAGCGCGGCATCGACAAGGCTGTGGCAGCGGCGGTTATTGAGATTGAGAAGCTGTCTGTTCCTTGTACAGATTCCAAGACAATTGCACAGGTCGGTAGTGTTTCTGCCAACAGTGATACTCACGTAGGTGACATTCTTTCTGAAGCCATGGAGAAAGTGGGTAAAGAAGGCGTTATCACCGTTGAAGAAGGCAGTGGTCTGGAAAATGAACTGGACGTCGTTGAAGGCATGCAGTTTGACCGTGGTTATCTCTCGCCATATTTCATCAACAATCAGGACAATATGAGTGCTGAGATGGAAGAGCCATACATCCTTCTTTTTGATAAGAAGATCTCTAACATCCGTGACATGCTGCCAATACTGGAAGCTGTTGCCAAAGCAGGTAAGCCACTAATGGTTATCTCTGAAGATGTTGAAGGCGAAGCGCTGGCAACTCTCGTTGTGAACAACATGCGCGGTATTGTCAAAGTCGCTGCTGCAAAAGCACCTGGTTTTGGTGATCGTCGTAAAGAAATGTTGCAAGACATTGCTATCCTGACGGGTGGAACGGTTATCTCTGAAGAAGTAGGTCTTTCTCTTGAAGGCGCAACGCTGGATGATCTCGGACAGGCGAAGCGAATTACTCTGACTAAAGAGAATACAACCATTGTTGATGGCGCTGGTTCTTCT
>CAZAZB010000055.1:0-4907 GCA_964489485.1 uncultured Pseudomonadales bacterium
GGTGTCTCAGCTTCCGTTGCACCTACCTCTATACTGACAGAAGTGGCAGCGCCATAACGCTTTGTTAGCGCCTGGGCAATTCTGCTTTCATGAGTCTTATTCCACAAACTCGCATGGTGTTCATTTAATTTGAGGCGGAATGTATTGTTGTCACTGGATTCGAGCGTACAGTTGGCAGCAAGCGTTTGCGTCACACCAGACAAAGCGAGACTTTCCAACAGGCTAGACCAACTTTCACTGGCTACCGTGCTTGCAGCTTCTGCTTTGGTCCCAGTTTCGATGACTGTATGTGTTTCGACAGCCGCCTCGCTAATAGCCTTGACAGTTGTCCCGGCGGCAGCTTCAACCGATGTCGGTGCCGCCTGCTCTTTTCCCTTTTTTTCATCTTTTTGTTCAACAATTTTCTGAACAGTTTTTTGAATCTTCTTCTGAACGAGCTTTTGAACGGACTTGGTATCTGAGCCATTGATTGTCGATAGTAATCCCGCCAGTTTGCTAGCCGGCGCACCGAATTGTTTAGCTGCACCAGATTCCGCCTGCCCGGCGCCACCACCACTTGCCTTTATCTTGTCTTTGTCGACATTGTTATCGCTGTTATTGCTCTCAGGTGTGAATGCCAACATGCGCAATAACACCATCTCAAAACCACTGCGAGGGTCTGGTGCCAGCGGTAGATCACGTTTGCCGATTAAACAGATTTGATAAAAAAGCTGAAGATCTTCACGGCCCATTGCATCAGCAACAGCCATCACCAGTTGACGGTCTCCCTGGCTGTTATCCAATCCTTCCGGCACAGCCTGGGCCACCGCAACCCGATGCAAAACGCTGAGCATTTCATCGAGAAGACCATCGTAGTCGGGTGAAAACTGCGCCAGATGTTTAACTTTCTCTAACAACCGGACGCCGTCTTGCTCTATGAGTGCATCGAGCAGTGCATAGACTTCCTTTTGATCAATGCTGCCCAGCATCGTGCTAACGGCTTCTTCCGTTAATGTGTTCTCGCCATAAGATATCGCCTGGTCTGTCAGGCTCAGGGCATCCCGCATACTGCCATCAGCGGCGCGGCCGAGTTGCCAGAGTGCATTTTCTTCAAATTCAACGGCTTCTTTCGGAAGGATCTGCTTGAGGTAATTAACGATCCGCTCCGGCGACAAGTTCTTCAAATTAAACTGCAAACAGCGAGACAATACAGTGATTGGTAACTTTTTTGGATCCGTTGTCGCGAACAAAAATTTCACATGTTCAGGCGGTTCTTCAAGCGTTTTCAACATGGCGTTGAATGCTGGCTTGGATAGCATGTGGACCTCATCAATCAGATACACTTTGAATCGACTCGAAGTAGGCATGTATTGAGTATTGTCGAGCAGGTCTCGCATATCGTCTATGCCTGTCCGGGAGGCAGCATCAACTTCTATCAGATCAACGCTCCGCCCTTCACTAATTTCCAGACAGCTAGAGCATTCGCCGCATGGCTTGGACGTCACACCTTTGTCGCAGTTAAGGCATTTGGCTAAAATCCTGGCAATGGTCGTTTTGCCAACCCCGCGAGTGCCCGCGAACAAATAAGCGTGGTGCAGGCGATTCTGTTCCAGGGCATTGATCAACGCACGCAGCACATGTTCCTGGCCTTCAAGTTCATTGAATGCTGCAGGGCGATATTTCCTGGCGAGTACCTGGTACGACATGCCTTTCCTGAGTAATACAGTGATATAACTTCAAGTCCACCTGAGTGGGTGACCCTGGGCTTCATTGTATCCCAACTCTCGTTAACCGGCGAGGCAAGAAATTGAATAGCGAGGTAAAACAGGGGTTCGACCTATGGGTCTTATTCAGGTTTTCACTCACCCTGACCAAGATAGCGTCGTTTCAGATGGCTGATAAAATAATCTGCATTCAGGGTTTCTCCTGTTGCATTGATCAGCAATTCATCAAAGCCGAGGAACTTACCTTTACTGTGAATATTTTCTCGCAGCCATCCAAGCAATGGACGAAAGTCTCCACGAGCTATGCCACCCGGAATGTCCGGCACCTGCTCCCTCGCAGATGAAAAGAGTTGTGCCGCCGTCATGGCACCCAGAGTATAGGTCGGGAAATAGCCAAAGAGCCCTGCTGGCCAATGCACATCCTGCATGCAACCATCCGTATAATTATCAATGGTTGAAATGCAAAGATACTCCTGCATTTTCGCATGCCACATATCAGGCAGGTCTTTAACTTCCGCCCTGCCTTCGATCAGATCTTTCTCGATCTCATAGCGGAGTATCACATGCAGTGGATAGGTAGCTTCATCTGCATCCACCCGAATGTAGCCACGCTCTACCCTGGTATAGAGCCTGTGGAGGTTATCGACACTCCAGGCTGGATCATTGCTTTCATTGCCCAGAAAGACTTTTTGTGCAATGGGTGTCATAAATTGCAGAAATTCCTGAGAGCGGCACGCCTGCATTTCCATCAGAAGCGATTGGCTTTCGTGCGTTCCAGCGCTCAGTGCGTGACCCACAGGAGAGTCCCGCCATGCCTTTGGTAAACCTTGCTCGTACATGGCATGCCCGGTTTCATGGATAACACCCATCAGGGACTGCACAAATGTATCTTCAAAATAGCGTGTCGTGATGCGAACGTCATCTGGTACGCCGCCGCAGAACGGGTGATGGCTGATATCAAGCCGACCATGCTCAAAGTCGAATCCAAGGGTCTTCATGATCATCATGCCTAATTCTTTTTGCTCCTCGATGGGGAAGGCATCACCAACAGACGCAACAGGGGTCTTCTTCTGATGTTCCAGTACCTCCGCGATAAAATCTGGCAAAAAAGACTTCAGATTTGCGAACAGGACATCCAGTTTTTCGCTGGTCATGTCCGGTTCATAAACATCCAACATCGCGTCATACAGAGACAGTCCCGTTGCCTGCGCCCTCATCGCCGCTTCCTGACGTGACAAGTCAACAACTTTAACGAGCAGAGGTTTCATTTCTGCCCAGTTATTGTCTGCTCTCAGAAGACGCCAGGCCTGCTCACTTCTAGAGGTTGCTCGCCTAAGATCAGCAACCAATTCTGATGTCAGACAGGTTGCTTCTCGATGTTCTCTTGCTATTTCGCGGACACTCGCCGCTTGTTCCTCATCGAGTTCCTCTTCACGGGCAAGAGACAACCACTCTTCCATTCGGTCATCTGTTTGAAGCTCATGAATCAACACACTGAGCGTTGCCATTGCTTCACCCCGCGCTTCGCCGCCACCTACCGGCATCATCGAAGCCTCGTCCCAATAACTCATGGATTGGACATGCTGCAAATGTGAAATTTGCTTGAAGTGTTCAGCGAGCTGCTGGTAGGCCGACATCGGTATCACCCGTCAATTAAAATTTAGGGAACGTCTAATTAAGTTCGGACGCCGAACCGCTCTTTCCGCCAGGACAGCGTTAGCGCCTTGCTGCGAAGCCAGCCGAAACCGGATTCTATCCATCTTTGCGGCTCGATTCCAGAGAACCTCTGACAAGATGCTTCATGAATATGAGCACGCCTGCCAGCCCGATTAGCCCCTGATTCCAGTGACCAGCAGTCCGCTGTATCATTCGATGTGAGGTGTACGAGCGCTTGTTTACTCTACCAAAGGGACTCTGTAAGGTGCACGCATCTTGTTCCAGGTCAAACGTTATGGAGACGGCAAAACGACGTCCGGGTCTCGGCACCCTGGTCCTCACGGGATTTATCCTGGGCGTGCTATGCGGTCTGTTTTTTGGTGAACTTGCAGGTGTCCTGAATCCGATTGGTCGTGCTTATGTTCGCCTCCTGCAAATGGCCATTATTCCGTACATTATGGTTTCTCTCATCGGTGGTCTCGGTCGATTAACACCTCAACAAGCCTCGCGCATTATAATTTGGGGCGGTACAGTGCTACTGTTGATCCTCTCCTCTGGCACGATCCTGATGCTACTGGCCCCTCTGGCCTATCCTGATTGGGAAGCAGCCAATTATTTCAGCAGCAGCCTGCTGAGTGAACCGCAAGACATCGATTTCGTCAGCCTCTATATTTCTGCCAACCCGTTTGATTCACTGGCTAATACAGTCGTGCCCGCCATCGTTCTTTTCAGTCTGGTGATGGGCGCCGCGGTGATGCAATCTGAAAACAAGAAACCTCTTCTTGAACTACTCACCTCTCTCGACGAAGCTCTGATGAACATCACCCGGTTCGTCGTGAAGCTGGCACCGGTGGGTATTTTTGCGATCGCAGCCAATGCCGCTGGCACACTCGATATTGCCGCCTTTGATAAACTACAGGTTTATGTGTGGGGCTATCTGATGCTCTGGACTCTATTATTTTTCGTTCTGTTACCGGGGCTGTTAATTGGCCTGACGCCAATCACCTACAAAGAAATTTTCTCTTATTTCCGGATCCCATTCATCACAGCCTTTGTAACCGGCAGTGTTCTGGTCGTCCTGCCCATGATGATTGAGGAAATCAGAAAACTTCTGGAAGCACACGACATCGCAGATGATGAAACCGATGCGTCTGTGGATGTATTGATACCGACAACGTTTAACTTCCCATCCGTTGCCATGCTACTGGTACTCAGCTTCGTGTTATTTTCTGGCTGGTATTCGGGTAATCCTGTGCCCCTTGCCAGTTATCCGCAATTTGCCAGTACCGGCCTATTTGTTGCCTTCGGCGGCTCCAACATCGCCTTGCCATTCCTGTTGGATATGTTCCGACTGCCAGCAGATATGTTTCAGCTTTTTCTTGTTGCCAATGTCGTGACCAATTTATTTTTCACGGCCCTTTCTACAATGAATCTAGCGGTCATTACCTTGCTCGCCATTTTTTTCATCAAACGACGGGTTTCGGTTCGGCCACGAATTATTATGACACTTCTGGCCTTGCTCTTTGTGGCTGCCCCGTTGATGCTCAA
>CAZAZB010000055.1:5007-6890 GCA_964489485.1 uncultured Pseudomonadales bacterium
CTGGAGATATTGAAAGTAGAGCAACAACAGGTGCCTCAAGCGCTCGCCAGTGGGCAGATTGACATCTTTGCATCAGGTATGAGTATCGATGCCGGGCTATTGGGCGGCTTTGAAGTCAGCGAACCCTATGCGGAGGCAACCTTAGGTTTACTGGTCGAGGATCACAGGCGCAAAGAATTTCAGAATGTAAACCGGCTCAGCACGATGGCCGACTACTCCATTGCTGTTCTGGAATCTCCTTTACTGGAAAATGCATTGAAAAATTTAATGCCTCAGATGAAGGTCATTTCTATCGACTCACCTCGTGACTTCTTACGCGGCAAGCTTCCCCGGATTGATGCCATTATCATGTCAGCGGAAGCAGCCTCTGCATGGACGCTGATTTATCCTCAATTTTCCGTTGTTGTACTTAAACCGGGAAATACTACCGTGCCGATTGTGTTTGCACTTCCCCGGGATGATCAAAAATTTACCAGTTATGTCAATATCTGGATCAGTGCTTCCAGTTCCCTGGGCATCATGGATCAAGCGTACGAGCACTGGATACTTGGCAGAGATACCAGAGCGAGGCAACCCCGATGGTCGGTTATCCGGGATCTACTGCACTGGGTGGAATAGCCAGGGCGTCTTGTCTGCTGACGAGGTCGCTCCTGTTAATAGTGGAACATAGCGGATAGTCAATCTTATGGTCCGGATGTACGGCGACTGGCACAAGGCACAACTCATTAATTTCCGATTTCCACTGCCACTCCCATCCTGCGGCTGAAGAGACGCCGTGGGACAAGGGCGATGCGCCCTGGTAGATTCGTTGCCTGGCAAGAGATAACTGCAATAGCTGATTGGAGATTCCAAAAACAGTGAGATAACCGGCATAAGCTGGCGTGGCCACATCCCAAAGTCCCAGTGGATCAACAATCTTGTCAGCTAACGAGTAGCCAGGAAAACTCGGACTCTGCGCCCAGAATTCTTCATCGGGTAACTTCAGGAAATTTTCCAGGTAATCCAGCAGCTGAACCTGTCTGTTCAGATAGACATTTCTTTTGAAAAAGGGATCATCTGTGTATGTTTCGCCAAAGAAAAGATCGTACCCAAGCTGGAAGTCGTCTCTAAACCAGCCTATGCGCTGCGATTCATCTGTTCCTATGGGTACCAGCACGTCTTCAAACCCTGTCAGTTCTAGCAACTCCGGTGTCCTTGATTTTTCGGTACGGAGCAGCGCATCAAGATGATTGAGGCGCCGCTGCAACGTCGCTGTAAAAACCATCGCCATAATCAAGCTGGAAGAATCAATCAATTGCTGCCGATTCGCCCTGATACCGGCCAGCAATCTTTCATGGTCAATTTTTCCATGATCCAACAGATCCCGTAGCAGGCGATTGGATACCGGTTCAATAAGTGATGCAAAGGGCGGGATCTGTTGCCCATCAACAAGAGATCCAAAAGAACGGGTTTCAATCTCCTCGTAGAGACGCCAGTATTCCGGGTTATCGGGTACTAAAGGCGCAATGCGTTCAGGCTCGTTCAGGGCCATTAGAATGCAAATCGAAAAATCAAAATTGCATTGATCAATCAAGTTGTTTTGCTCAGCGGTGAAATCCTCGTAGCTTAGGTAACCGCGACGGTATTGCTGGGTATTAGCGAACCTCACCAGCAGCTGAAATGACTCCTCATCCAGTGGCGAAGTGGATTCAAGCCAGGATTTCGTCAGATCATTCAGGGGTTCATCAATCGTTAGCCACAACAGAACAATTGTCACAAGAAGCACCAGTACCGCAGAACCGGTAAGGATCCGTCGTTTTGTTGGTTGCCACCATGTTCTGCCAGGTGTCAATTTCTCTATCATCACTTTTTTGGTTGTACTTTTTGATGGCGCTTTTTTTGAT
>CAZAZB010000055.1:6990-10901 GCA_964489485.1 uncultured Pseudomonadales bacterium
TTTTTGATGGCGCTTTTTTTGATAGAACATCTTCTGGTAAGGTATCGACCATCTGTCACTTCCTGTTGACCCACTCCCATCATCCGGATGGGAACCTTTGCTACCGAACAAATTTAGCCCGAAAGGTAGACGAAGGCTCGTTCACGCAGTATAACGGAAGTCCCTGAATCACGGAAATGAGCCAAAAAATGAATAGAACATCCATGCTTTGTGTACTAATTCTGATACTCGCCCCATCCCTTTCAATGGCTGATGGCGCGACCCATTCAATGGCCGGTATTCTACTGGGACTTAAACACTATCCATCTGCTACAGACAAGGAAGTCCTGACCAAGATCAGCCAAAACGAACACAGCACCCCCAACGAGAAAACGCTGGCGATGGCTATTTCCCACATCGCCCACAAAGCAGACAGCAAAGATAAGGCGGCATTGAAGAAAATATCCTTGAGCGATGACGCAAGCGAGGCAGAAAAGACTCTGGCGTTTGCAATACTTGGCATGAATCACAAGCCGAGCAGCGATGCTGTAGCAGCACTGAAAGGACTGACGAACTAAAAACTGACAAACAACTTATGCAGTCCCGGGATTAGCTGTGGCGCGCAAAGATCATATTGACATTCTCGGCGCCACGTCACTTACATTTTTCAGTGTCCTGCTTGGGCTGAATCAGGCACTGGTGAAGTTGGTCAACGCGGGATTTTCCCCGGTATTCCAGGCTGGTCTAAGGTCAGTCTGTGCTTTTTTTATTGTTCTCTTTGCCGCTCGCCTGCTGAACAGACGTTTATCGATATCCGATGGTTCTCTGGGCCTCGGTCTTGTCCTGGGTCTGCTTTTTTCTATCGAGTTTTTTCTGTTGTTTACCGCACTGGACTACACCACTGTCTCCCGCGTTTCCATGTTCTTCTATACGCAACCTTTCTGGGTGGCGCTTGGCGCGCACTTTCTGATACCCGGTGAAAGGCTCAATCGCTACAAAATCGCCGGTCTGGGGCTGGCAAGCATGGGCATCGCGTTATTACTGATCAAACCAGCAGCCGATCTGCCTGAAGACGCCATCATTGGTGATCTGATGTGTCTCATCGCGGCTATTGCCTGGGCGGTCATTGCCCTGTTAACCAGAACAACAAGGCTCACAAACTGCACGCCGGAAATGCAATTGCTCTATCAGCTTTTTGTCTCCGGGATCCTTCTCACATTGATCGCACCCTTGTTTGGTGATCTTATCCGCGAACCAACACCGATGATTTACTCGGTATTTGCCTTCCAGGTTCTGGTCGTCGTTGCCTTCGGCTTTCTGCTCTGGTTCTGGGCACTGTCTGTTTATCCCGCCTCTGACATGGCAGCTTTCGGGCTGCTGGCACCCATATTCGGCGTGTTTTTTGGCTGGCTCATATTTGATGAGCAACTCACCCTGATGTTCATCATGGCACTCGGTTTGATTGGGAGCGGGATATTACTGACCAACAAGAAACCCGCTGCGAAAAGTGTCACGTAATCACCAGGCATCCGGCGCCAGAACTTGATGTTCCTTGTCCCTATCGGGATTTTAAGTTTTCTAGCACCCGGTGTTAGGTTATTTTTATTTTCGACGAATCTGTAATAATTTTGCATCAGTAGCGTATTACTCAATAACCAAACAGGAAAATGCCAGATGGCGGTGAACGTGGCTTTCGATATTCTCTACCGGGAATACTACGTTCGAGTCTTCGGACTGAGTCGGCGATTGCTGAACTCCACGTCACTGGCTGAAGATGCGACCCAGGAAGCATTCATGCGCGCTTATCGAAATTTTAATCGTTATGACAGTAAAAAGCCGTTCTGGCGGTGGATTTCATCGATCGCAAGCAATCATTGTATCGACTTGCTTCGCCAGAAAAGTAGACAAGCGCTATTGTTTGGTGATGAAGCAAACGAACAGGAGCAGATAATTTCTGCAGGTGATGGGCCATTGACCCTGGTCACCCGGGAAGAAGATGCCGAGGTCTTGTCACCATTGATTCAGGCGCTACCAGTCAAATTCCGCGTACCGCTCATCCTCGCCTATTTTAACGGATACAGCTACGACGAGATCGCCGATGATCTTTCTATCACCCGCAATCACGTCGGCGTTTTATTGTTACGGGCGAAACAGCAACTACGTCAATCCCTTGATGAAAAGGGAGTGACAGCACAATGATTACAACACAATGACCCATCTGAGTGAACTGCAGCTGTCCATGTATGCTGATGGCGCATTGGAATCGGATGAGGCGACGAGTCATCTTGATTCGTGCGTCAATTGTCAGGCACTTGCAACAAAATATGTTTCTGAAAAGCGCAGCATTGGCGCCGTACTACAAGAGCATGACGTCGCTGAAACACCAGACTTTGAAGTACCACAATTTTCCAGACCGGCCAGTTTTAGTCGATTTGCTATCGCTAATATCATCATGGGCTTGATTGTCTGGATAGCACAATTTTTGTGGAAATCTGTGTTTGAAGGACTGATCTTCGAAACACTTTCCTGGTTTTCAATCCCCATTCCCGATGTCTATGGCCTGATGGTCAGCATCACTAAAATACTCTCCGAAGAAGGAACCACCATGATTGATCATTATTTCTTCATTGTCATAGCCGGTCTGTCTATTCCGGTACTTACCCTTCTGTTGTTTTCCTATAGAAGGTCCAGGTCAACGATCGTCTCTGCCGGTCTGATATTGATCGCTGCAGGTATCATTGTGCCTACTCCGGTCAATGCGCTGGAAATTCGACGGGGAGAGAGCATGGTGACGATTGCCGCCGACGAGGTGGTTAACGATACATTGATCATCTCGGCAAGTACCATTGTTGTTGAAGGCAAGGTCAACGGAGACCTGATTGCATTCGGCAGTCGAATCATTGTTAGCGGTTCAATTACAGGTAATCTGATCACATTCGGCGAAAGCATCACCATCAATGCCTCCGTCGGAGGTTCCGCATTTGGGGCGGCTGAGACCTATACAATCGAAAATGCCGAAATCAAGGGTGATCTCTGGAGTGCAGGGGAAACGATCAGTATCGGTAAGGAAACAGAGGTTAGCCGGAATACGACCTCCGCAGGCGAAACAGTTTCTATTTCCGGTCGAGTTGCGAAAGATTTGCGAGTGTTTGCCGAAAAACTTGAAGTTGAAGGCTCTGTCGGTCGAAATCTTGATGTATTTGCAGAACAGCTAAAGTTGCTGGGTGATAGCCACATTGCTGGTGATGTCAATTTTCACTCGGATAGTGAAGAAAACCTGACAAGATCTGGCGCTTCACGGGTTGACGGGAATATTGAGTTTCTTCGAATGGGTGATGGCCACAAACATCAGAACAGATATTTTACAATCAGCTTCTATGTCCGCCAGTTACTTTGGATGGTGAGTGCGTTTATGACAGGGCTGGCGCTACTCTGGTTAGTGCCGGGACTGCGTGACCTGACAATGGTCGACGGTTTAGAAGGATTGAAAACAGCAGGTATCGGACTGGTTACCATTATTAGTCTACCGATTATCTCTGTCCTGATTGGATTCACCGTGATAGGTTTACCCTTCACTGTGATTGGATTCTTCTCCTGGATATCACTGCTTTTCATCGCGAAAATCGTCCTCGCGTCAGTCATTGGGCGATTAGTATTAGAACGGCAGGAACGGGGGAGCAGTTTGCCGCTAACGTTACTGGCGGGGCTTGGCATTATCACCGTGGCGATTAACATACCGGCAATTGGCGGTGTTCTAAACTTTCTACTCACCATTCTTGGCGCAGGTATGATCGTATGGCTGGTGCTGGACTATGCTGATGAATTGAGGAACTGAGCGCTGTAGCGGTCATCTCCTTTAACCCTCAAAACGCTTAGTTTTGCATACGTAGATGGTGGGGGTCAGGCAGGTAGCGTCTCACTTCCACATCCGG
>CAZAZB010000055.1:11001-14742 GCA_964489485.1 uncultured Pseudomonadales bacterium
TTTGCATACGTAGATGGTGGGGGTCAGGCAGGTAGCGTCTCACTTCCACATCCGGAGGGCCTTTGCTGTGGGAAATGGCAGTTGCAGGTAATTGTTTCTGCAATGCTTAGGATTCAAGTAATCTTGACTTTTTGGATTGGTAACCCGCTGTGTTTTGATAGTTTTTCCGCATATACTTAGCATGATAAGTATATTAATCAAGCCAGGAAGCGACTCATGCACATTGTTGAAATCAGAGAAACCACCGTTGCGCTGGAAGCTAATGTCGCAAATGCGGTGGTTTCCTTCGCTGACCACACGGTGTCACTGGTTGCGATTATCAGCAGCAAACGAAGGAATGGCAAACCTGTTATCGGCTTCGGGTTTAACTCAATCGGGCGCTACGGCCAGTCCGGAATATTACGCGAACGAATGATTCCGCGCATCTTGTCTGCAGATCCAGCTACCCTGCTGAGTGCGGACGGCGAACAATTTTCCGCCGGGTCAGTTGTAACAACGGCCATGTCGAACGAGAAACCCGGTGGCCATGGTGATCGTTCTGGCGCCATGGGCGCGTTGGAACTCGCCATCTGGGATTTGAATGCCAAACTAAACGACGAACCCGCCTGTTCAACCATTGCACGCCATTTTGGCTGTTCAATGGAAACAAAACCAGCAACTGTCTACGCCGCCGGTGGCTACTATTACCCCGGCGCCTCGACCAATCGCCTACGTGAAGAATTACTGGGCTACCAGGCACTTGGTTTTGACGCGTTCAAGATGAAGATAGGTGGCGCCTCGCTAAAAGAAGATTTTGACAGGATTCAGGTCGCACTCGCGGTTGCAGGTGATGGCTCACGACTGTCTGTCGATGCCAATGGCAGATTCGACCTCACAACAATGCTCGACTATGGACAGGAAATCGCGCCATTGAACCTCCGTTGGTACGAGGAACCTGGAGACCCTCTGGATTACGCCCTGAATGCCGAGTTAACGAATGTCTATGGCGGGCCGGTTGCCACCGGAGAAAACCTCTTCAGCGCCATAGACGCTCAAAACTTAATTCGGTTCGGCGGTATGCGACCAGATAAAGATATCTTCCAGATGGATGCGGGATTGAGCTATGGGCTGACAGAATACGCGAAAATGATTTCCATGCTGGAAGACAATGGCTTTAACCGCAAGCAGTCTTTCCCACATGGCGGCCATCTTATTAATCTGCATATTGCCGTTGGGTTGGATCTGGGTGGTTGCGAGGCATATCCCGGCGTCTTCCAGCCTTTTGGTGGCTATCCAGCCGAATGTAACATCGGTGGAGGTGTTGTCTGGCCAACGGATGCACCGGGTTTTGGTCTGGAACAGAAAACAGAACTACAAGCCCATCTCAATTTACTCAGATAAACAACATCTCAGATAACAACAACTCAGATAGTCAGAACAAGTACAGGTAGAACAAGATGCGTATAGCAATCATTGGCTGTGGTGCCATGGGATCGATTTATGCCGGGCTGCTTTCTTCAGGCGGCCATGATGTCCTGGTCGTTGATCGATATGTCGATCACATCAATGCTATCAATGAAAAGGGGTTGCGAATCAGCGGTGCCAGTGGTGACAGAACGGTCTCTGTTCGAGCTTTTACCGAGATGCCGAACGATCAGGTTGATCTGATTATCATCGCAGTCAAAGGTTCAAATGCGGGCAGTGCCGCACAAGATGCTCGCAGCCTGATGGGACCTGATACGCTTGTACTAACAATTCAGAACGGCCTTGGCAGTGCCGATGCCGTCGCCGATGCTATTGGGCCCGACAGGCTCATCGTCGGCGTTGCCCAGGGTTTTGGTGCTTCACTGCCTGAACCTGGCCACTCCCACCACAACGATATGAAGGCCATCCGAATGGGTGCCTATGCCTCACTCGGGTTTGACGAAGTCAGCCGTATTGCCGTCATCTGGAAGGAAGCCGGGTTTGACGCCGAAGCCATCACCAATATTGAAGCAATGCAATGGGAAAAACTGATCTGCAATGTTGCCTATAGCGCCATCTCTGCCCTGACCGGTTTGACGGTCGGCGAGGTAATGGATGATCCTGACCTTGGACCCGTGAGTCGCGCCGCGGCAGTTGAAGCCTGGACCGTGGCAAAGGCACGTGGTATTGAATTAGAGACTAGCGACGCGGAACAAACTGTCATTGATTTTGCTTCCCGAATGCGAGATGCAAAACCATCTGTTCTTCTGGATATCGAAGCTGGGCGAATCAGCGAAATCAACCTGATCAATGGCGCTGTTCCGCGCGAAGCAAAAAAGGCTGGCATGACAACCCCGGTCAACGCCACTCTGGTAGGGCTGGTACAGGCATTGGAAAGACGCACACAACACCCAACTAACAAGCGATAGACGATGGAGACAACCATGAATAACGAACAAGCTTTATTAAGTGCAGACTCAGCCAGACGAGACGCCATGATTTCAGGCGACATGAACGCGCTTGACCGGCTGTTAAGTGAGGAACTGGTCTGGACCCATTCATCGGGAAAGACTGAAGGGAAAGCGGCAGTCATGGCGGCAATTAAAAGCGGATCTGTAACCTATAAAGTATTATCAATTGATGAATACACCATCACGCAACACAATGACATCTCAATTTACCTTGGGGTACTTAACGGCAGCGCCAGTCGGAATGGTGTCGAAAAGAACCTGAAAAGTAAATTTCTGAGCGTCTGGAAGAAAAAAGACGCGAGCTATCGTATGCTTGTATGGCAATCAACGGGTTTCTGATCACGATAAATTCCTGCGACAACCGGAAGATACCTACACCGCCAACAGACCAAGTCAGGTTCAACATTGGGCATAAAATCGAACACGGACAAGATTGAAATTTCTGTTCTGGCCAATCCATTCAGGGCGAGTTCTTTTGAAACCAGTCCTTCTAAAACCGGTCCTTCTAATACCGGTCCTTCTAAAACCAGTCTACCCGGTGCAGATACCAGCGATTTTTCACGGCAGGTTCGGGCTCGGGCCTACCATCTACACAACAGCCTGCCGGACTACAGCACCACGCCACTGCATTCTCTGGAGGCGCTGGCGCGCAGGGTGGGTGTCGCAAATGTCTGGGTTAAAGACGAATCTCATCGCTTTGGTCTCAATGCATTTAAGGGCCTCGGTGCTTCCTTTGCGATTGCAAACAACTTCCTCGATAATCAGCCGAAACCAGACTTGCAACAACTATTCTCTGCCATTGCAGACCACGCTGGCGACCCGCTGGTTTTTATAACCGCGACAGATGGAAACCATGGTCGAGCGGTCGCCTGGATGGCAAAACTGCTGAATGCCCGGAGTATTGTGTACATGCCCTTTGGTTCCGAACAGGTTAGGGTGGACGCAATTCGTTCTTTTGGCGCTGAAGTGACTGTCATTGAAGGTAGCTATGACGATGCAGTCTCACTGGCCAGTCAGTCTGCCAAGGATCTAAACGGCATACTGATTCAGGACATGGCATGGGAAGATTACCAGCAGATTCCGCTATGGATCATGCAGGGCTACACCACCTTGCTCACCGAGATTGTCCAACAACTCGACGGAAACATCCCCACGCACGTATTCTTGCAGGCGGGTGTCGGCTCCTTTCCTGCCGCTATTCAGGCAGCCTTGATTGAACATTATGGCGAGCGATCTCCCACCGTCGTCATTGTCGAGCCCGATTCCGCAGACTGTTTTTACCGATCAATCGACGCTTCTGATGGCCATGGCCACTGTTGTTCGGAAG
>CAZAZB010000056.1:0-14504 GCA_964489485.1 uncultured Pseudomonadales bacterium
ACAACGACGAAACTATAAAAGTGTTAGCTATATGAAACAGCACTTACGAAGGAACTGGCCGCGGAAATCTACATTTCCGGACACAAACTAGCTACTCATCGTCGTCCAGGTCATCGTCATCGTCTGGAATCGGACGGTCGACCAATTCAACAAAGGCCATAGGCGCTGCGTCCCCTGCCCGGAAGCCAGCTTTAAGAATTCGTGTATAACCACCTGGGCGATCTTGATATCTTGGGCCAAGCTCAGCGAATAACTTTCCTACTGATGCTTTGCTCCCCATTCGAGCGAAGGCCAGTCGACGGTTTGCAACTGAGTCATTTTTCGCCAGCGTGATAAGAGGTTCTGCAACCTTTTTCAGCTCTTTGGCTTTGGGCAGCGTTGTCTTGATGACCTCATGCTCAAAGAGCGAGCAGGCCATATTTCGAAACATCGCCTTTCGGTGCGGTGAATTCCGGTTTAACTGTCTACCACTTTTTCTATGGCGCATGACGCTATTTCCTAATATCTGGTGTCTGGGTGGAAATACTTGATACCCTGACTCAATTTGTACTCTGGGATACGAATGTTACTCCGACCCCAATTTTCCTTGTTTGCTGTTTAACCTAGCAATCGATCATCACCACGCAAGCTGGATGGTGGCCAATTTTCAAGCCGCATCCCGAGTGACAAACCGCGAGACGCTAATACGTCCTTGATTTCTGTCAGGGATTTCTTACCCAGGTTTGGTGTTTTGAGCAACTCAACTTCGGTACGGCGAATAAGATCACCGATGTAGTAAATATTTTCGGCCTTAAGACAGTTTGCTGATCTGACTGTCAATTCGAGATCATCGACGGGTCTGAGAAGAATAGGATCTATCTCGTCCTCATGTTCTTCCGGCTCGGGCTCTTTCTCGCTCTCAAGATCTACAAACACCGCAACCTGCTGTTGAAGAATGGTAGCAGCACGACGAATGGCTTCTTCTGGATCAAGAGTACCATTCGTTTCGAGTTCAATGATCAATTTATCGAGGTCCGTTCTTTGCTCAACTCGCGCACTATCAACCTTATAGGCCACTCGACGAATTGGACTGTACGAAGCATCCAGTAGAAGACTACCAATGATGCGTCCTTCGTCATCGTCTGCGATTCTAATATCGGCAGGCTCGTATCCTCGACCACGACCAACTTTAGCGCGCAATTTGAGATGTCCTCGTTCATTGAGATTCGCAATAACATGGTCTGGATTGGCAATCTCAACATCATGATCCAGCTGGAAGTCACCTGCAGTCACAATCCCGGGACCTTTCTTGTCCAGTACAAGCTCAACTTCATCCGCTGCATTCAATTTGATGGCAACGCCTTTTAGATTGAGCAAAATTTCAATCACATCTTCCTGTACACCTTCAAGGGTGCTGTACTCATGCAGCACACCTTCGATTTCCGCTTCAACAATGGCGCAACCCGGCATTGAAGAAAGCAAAATTCTACGCAGTGCATTTCCTAGAGTGTGACCGAAGCCTCTTTCGAGGGGCTCCAGTACCACTGTTGCCCTTGTTTCATTAACCTGGTCAACTTGTAGGTGTTTTGGTGTTAAAAACTCTAGTGACGCATGGGGCATAAAGTTACCTTCCTGACTAAAATTCGTGTTTATAACTGACTGGCTTACTTCGAGTACAACTCAACAATCAAGCTTTCATTAATTTCTTGTGACAATTCATCGCGCATTGGATAAGAGCGAAAAACCCCTTCCAGTTTTTCAACATTCACTTCAACCCACTCTACAGGCGCACGATTGACCGATAAGGCCAGAGCACCTTGAATTCGAAGCTGGCTTTTGGCCTTCTCGCGAATGGAAATGGTGTCGCCGACTTCTACCTGATAAGAGGCGATATTGGTAACATTGCCATTGACCAAAATAGATTTGTGCGAGACCAGTTGCCTGGATTCCGCACGAGTACTGCCAAAGCCCATACGATAAACCACATTATCGAGGCGCCGTTCCAGGATACGCAACAGATTCTCACCCGTTGCACCTTTTTGACGGTCAGCCTTTTTGTAGTAGTTCCGGAATTGCTTTTCGAGAACGCCATACAACCTTTTAACCTTCTGCTTTTCACGAAGCTGTACTGCATAGTCCGTCAGTCGGGTTCGTCTTTGGCCGTGCATACCAGGTACCGTATCAGCACGACACTTGGATTCCAGTGGCCGAACACCACTCTTCAAGAAAAGGTCAGTTCCTTCTCTTCTGGACAATTTTAACTTTGGGCCGAGATATCTGGCCATTACTTATCTCCTCAATTAGACCCGTCGTTTCTTGGGTGGTCTGCATCCATTGTGTGGAATTGGTGTGACGTCAGTGATATTGGTAATCCTAAAACCAACGCCGTTCAAAGCCCGGACTGCTGCCTCTCGGCCTGGTCCAGGACCTTTCACAAATACTTCCAGATTTTGCAGGCCATATTCCAGCGCCGCATTTCCTGCTCGCTCTGCTGCCACCTGTGCGGCGAAGGGTGTACTTTTTCTTGCACCACGAAAACCGGATCCACCTGCTGTCGCCCATGAAAGGGCTCCACCTTGACGATCTGTTATCGTAACAATCGTGTTGTTGAAGGAGGCATGAATATGTGCCAGGCCATCAGCAACCTGCCGCTTACCACGTCGCCGCGCAGCTGCTGGCGCCGCAGCTGTCTCTGTGGATGCCGCTTCAGCGCTTACGGGTGTAGATTCTTTATCAGTTGTAGATTCAGACATAATTTCAGTTCTTTAAGTTCTATCTGTTATTTACGAATAGGGCGTTTAGGGCCTTTCCGCGTTCTGGCGTTGGTCTTGGTACGTTGACCATGCACCGGCAAATTTCGTCTGTGGCGAATACCTCGATTGCAACCAAGGTCCAACAGGCGTTTGATATTCAGTTGCACAGAACGACGTAGATCACCCTCTACATCCAACTTGCCTATCTCACTACGCAACTTGTCCAGTTCTTCTTCCGTAAGATCCTGCACCTTTGCATCAGGGCTTACACCCGTTTCTGCACATAAATTTTTAGCGGTCGTCCGCCCGATACCGTAGATATATGTCAGAGATATCACTGTGTGTTTATTGTTGGGAATATTAATCCCACTTAAACGAGCCATTCTATTTGCTCCTATCCGCCTAAAATTGCCAGCTTAACCCTGGCGTTGTTTGTGTCGTGGTTCTGTGCAGATTACTCTGACAACACCTTTGCGCCTGACAATTTTACAATTTCGGCACATCTTTTTTACTGAAGCTCTGACTTTCATAATTTGCTCCGGTTTCCCTATTTACGCCCAAAGTTTTGTAAATTGGACTTTTTCATGAGTGACTCATATTGATGTGACATCAAATGGGTTTGTACCTGTGCCATAAAATCCATCACCACCACCACAACAATCAGCAATGCTGTACCGCCAAGTTGGAAGGTGATGTTAAATTGCACAACTAAAAATTGTGGCAAAAGACAAACTGCCGTGATGTACAACGAACCGAACAAGGTTAGTCGGGTCAGTATCGTATCAATATGTTTTGCGGTCTGTTCCCCTGGGCGATAGCCCGGGATAAATGCACCGGATTTCTTTAAATTATCCGCTACTTCCTTAGGGTTAAACATGATTGCGGTGTACCAGAAACAGAAGAAGATGATCCCCATCGCAAATAAAATAATATTCAAAGGCTGACCAGGGGCAATCTGCAAACTCAATTCCTGCAACCACTCCATACCAGGTGATTGTCCGAACCATTGGCCCAGTGATGCAGGGAATAGTAATAAACTGCTGGCAAAAATCGCCGGTATGACACCCGCCATGTTCACCTTTAATGGAAGATGGCTACTCTGCGCCTGGAACATACGACGGCCTTGTTGCCGCCTTGCATAGTTGATTGTTATTCGCCGCTGACCTCGTTCAACAAAGACAACAAATGCGACAATACCAATGGCGAGTATGCCAATAATCAGCAATGCCATGATTGAAATTTCACCCTGACGCGCCTGTTCAAATGATTGCCCTATAGCACCAGGAAATCCTGAGACGATACCTGTAAAAATAATGATAGAAATCCCATTGCCCACACCACGCTCGGTCACCTGCTCACCTAACCACATCAGAAACATCGCCCCGGTGACTAGTGTTGTTACCGCTACAAAATGAAACCCTATATTCCCTGAGTAGGATAATCCCTGGGAAGCAAGGCCACTACTCATGGCAAACCCTTGCACTGTCGCAAGTAACAATGTGCCATATCGCGTGTACTGGGAAATCTTACGTCTACCCGCGTCGCCTTCCTTTCTAAGCTGCTGCAAGGATGGTGTTGTTGCAACCAATAGCTGGGTAATAATAGAAGCAGAAATATACGGCATAATTCCCAATGCAAATATACTCATGCGCTGCAGTGCACCGCCTGAGAACATATTGAACAAGTCCAGGATTCCACCTTGCTGTTGGTCAAATAGTGACCGCAAACGCTCAGGGTCAATTCCCGGTACAGGGATGTGACTCCCAATTCGGTAAACAATGATGGCGAGCAATACATAAACCAATCGGTGTCGCAGCTCTGCTAAGCCGCCCCCGGTCGCCATCGCTCTACCTTGTGCAAGTGTACTTGTCATTTCTTTATCTAGGCTACTCTTCTATCTTGCCGCCAGCAGCTTCAATCGCCGCCCGCGCACCCTTGGTGGCACCAATGCCTTTCAAAGTAATGGCCTTGTCAATTGAACCTGACAACATTACTTTTGCGCGAAGCATACCTTCGGAGACAATGTCCGCATCTTTGAGGGCCTGAAGATCAATCACATCCGCGCCCACCTTCGCAAGTTCAGACAAGGTAACCTCGGTGGTAACCCTCGATTTGGCGGAATTGAATCCAAACTTCGGGAGCCGCATTTGAAGTGGCTGCTGACCGCCCTCAAAACCAGCTCGAATACTGCCGCCAGATCGAGATTTCTGACCCTTATGGCCACGACCACAGGTTTTACCTGTGCCACTACCTATACCACGGCCTACTCGCTTCTTTGCAGAACGGCTACCTTTCGCGGCTTTTAATGTATTTAGTTGCATCAGTTTGGTCCTTATTCGCTTTCTACACTAACCATGTAGGAAACTTTGTTGATCATGCCTCGTACAGCCGGAGAATCTTCGACTTCAACCGTCTGACGAATTCTCCTGAGTCCCAGTCCAGCGACACAAGCTTTGTGATCTTTTAAACGGCCGATTGTGCTCTTGTTTAGCGTGACCTTGATTTTCTTCGTTGCCATTTCTAACCCACCATCTCTTCGACACTAAGACCACGTTTTTCTGCAATGCTTTCTGGAGACCGCATATTTTGTAGACCCCTGAATGTCGCCCTGATGACATTGACAGGATTAGTGGAGCCATAACACTTCGCAAGAACATTTTGTACACCGGCTACTTCGAGAACCGCCCGCATCGTTTTACCCGCAATAATGCCTGTACCTTCAGATGCTGGTTGCATAAAAATCTTGGATGCACCATGCCTTGCAGTGATCGGGTATTGAATGGTCGTGCCATCCAGATCCACTTGAATCATATTACGGCGCGCAGCTTCCATGGCTTTTTGAATGGCCAGAGGTACTTCGCGAGCTTTACCGCGACCGTAGCCGACTCGACCATTACCATCACCAACAACAGTTAAGGCAGTGAAACCAAAAATACGGCCACCCTTAACAACCTTGGCAACACGATTCACCTGTACCAGTTTTTCCTGGATACCTTCTTCATTATCCTGGTCGTTATACGCCATTACTTATCCTCTAAAAATTCTTGCAGCTGCAATTTAGAATTGCAGTCCGCCTTCGCGCGCTGCTTCAGCTAAGGCCTTTATGCGGCCGTGAAATTTATATCCTGAACGGTCAAATGCAACTTTCTCCACACCTGCTTCTTTAGCACGCTCGGCAATTAACTGACCAACTTGAGTAGCGCCATCAACGTTACCAGAAGCCTTGCCGCGCAAGGTGGTATCCAGTGTCGATGCACTCGCCTGAATCGTTTCACCATTGGCTGCAATAATCTGGGCATAGATATGTCGAGGCGAGCGATAAACACACAACCTTGGCACTTCAAGTTTTAGCATGTGCGCTCTGCCGCGCCTTGCTCTTCTTAATCTTGCGTCTCTCTTCTTGCTCATTACCTTCTACTCGTTTCGTCTAACCAGGCCGACTAACCAGACCTTCCAATAAAAGTTTGCCCCAGCACCAATAGGTGCGAAGGATCGTTACATTACTTTTTCTTAGCTTCTTTGCGCTTCACTTGTTCGTCGGCATAACGCACACCTTTACCCTTGTACGGCTCAGGGGGTCTAAATGCCCTGATTTCAGCAGATATTTGCCCGACGACCTGCTTGTCTATCCCTCGCACGATAATCTGTGTTTGGGTTGGTGTTTCAATATCAATTCCATCGGGAATCGGATATTCGACAGGATGGGAAAAACCCAATGTCAGGTTCAATTTCTTCCCCTGCATTTGTGCCCGGTAACCGACGCCCCTTAGTTCGAGTTCCTTCTGAAAACCCTGTGATACACCGATCACCATATTGTTCACGATTGAACGGAAAGTCCCCGCCATAGCAACAGGCTTCTTCCCATTTTTCGCAGGACCAAACTTCAGCACATCATCTTCCTGGGAGATCTCGACCAGCTGATGCACGGTTAGGTTCAACTGTCCTTTACTACCCTTAATGCTGAGTTCCTGGCCATTCAGAGAGACTTCCACTCCCTTGGGAATCTCGACTGGACTACTTGCAATTCGTGACATATCTATCTGCCTGTATAAATTCTGCTCTAGCTAAAAGATGCTAAAGACTGATCAAAAAACTGAACAAAGAAGTTCGCCGCCAACACCGGCAGCTCTTGCTGCTCGATCTGACATCACGCCCTTGTTAGTGGAAAGAATGATAATACCCAAACCACCCTTGACGATTGGAATGTCACCCTTGCCTTTATATTGTCTCAAGCCAGGGCGACTAATCCGTTTGATTTCTTCAATCACTGGACGACCCTGGTGATACCGCAGTGCGACATTAAGCGTGGATTTCCCATGCTCTGAATCTGTCACCGTGTAATCTGTGATATAGCCTTCGTCTTTCAGAACCTTAACAACGGACACTTTGGTCGTTGAACAAGGCATATCAATATCAGTTATTTTTGCTTGTTGCGCATTACGAACTCTTGTTAAGAGGTCGGCCAGCGGATCTTGCATTGTCATTGTAAATTAGCTCCTGTTTACCAGCTTGACTTGACCAGACCGGGGATATCACCCCGCATGGCAGCCTCTCTCAATTTGTTTCTTGCCAGACCGAATCTGCGATATACCGCATGTGGCCTACCGGTTAAAGCACAACGTCTCACCTGGCGACAAGGGCTCGCATTACGCGGCAATTTTTGCAGCTTCAGTTGCGCTTCCCATCGATCATCATCCGGTGATTCAGGATTCGAAATGATCGCTTTTAGAGCCGCCCTTTTAACTGCATATTTCTTAGCAGTCTTTTGACGCTTCAACTCGCGATTTATCATTGATGTTTTAGCCATAGAAAGTCTCTATCTCTAATCTCTTTTTAGAAGTCTCTTATTAACAGTCTCTAATCCAGTCTTTTGTTCAAAGAATCTGAACTAGCTCGCCTCTCGAAGTGGGAATTTAAACGCCCTCAAGAGAGCTCTACCCTCATCATCATTTTTCGCAGTCGTGGTGATCGCGATATCAAGACCCCGTATCTTGTCGATCTTGTCGTAATCAATCTCCGGGAAAACGATCTGCTCAGTAACGCCCATAGAAAAGTTACCCCGACCATCAAAGGACTTGGGGCTAATACCCCGAAAGTCGCGCTGCCTTGGAATAGCAATACTGATTAGCCGTTCAAGGAAGTCATACATGCGCTCACGACGCAGTGTCACTTTACAACCGATTGGATATCCTTCCCTGATTTTGAAACCAGCGATGGATTTCCGCGCGTTGTTTGTGACAACCTTTTGACCTGCAATCGCTTCCAGATTGGAAACCGCAGCGTCAAGTTGCTTTCGATCACCAATCGCCTCACCTACACCCATATTCAGAGTGATCTTGGTGATTCGCGGAACCTCCATTACATTAGTCAAACCCAGCTCTTCTTTCAGCTTAGGTTTAAGCTCTTCGTCATAAACTTTTTTAAGATCTGCCATATCAATTAACCGTCAATCTGCTCGCCGGAAGAACGAAAGATTCTTACTTTCTTTCCATCTTCCAAAATTTTGATGCCTACCTTGTCTGCTTTGTTGGCACTGCTGTTGTATATCGCAATATTCGACGCCTGTAGAGGCGCTTCCTTCTCGATGATTCCGCCAGGTTGTCCCATTTGAGGATTGCCTTTCGTGTGACGCTTGATCATGTTCACACCAGAAACATAGAGCCGACCATCGTCCCGAATCCGGGTGACGGTGCCTGTCTTGCCTTTGTCTTTACCTGCGATGACAATTATCTGGTCATCCTTTTTTATCTTTTGCATGTCTAGCCCAGTCCCTACAATACTTCCGGCGCCAGAGAGATAATTCGCATGAAGTTATCATTACGAAGTTCTCTGGTTACCGGCCCAAAAATCCGAGTGCCAATTGGCTGTTTCTGCGCGTTCAACAACACGGCAGCATTTCCATCAAACCTGATTACCGATCCATCTGGACGACGAATACCTTTCTTTGTTCTTACGACGACCGCGTCCAACACCTGACCTTTCTTCACACGACCACGAGGAATTGCTTCCTTCACGGTTACTTTAATAATGTCACCTACACCGGCATAACGCCTCTTCGAGCCGCCTAATACCTTAATGCACATCACTCGACGTGCGCCGCTGTTATCCGCTATGTCTAAATAAGTCTGCGTTTGAATCATGCCGTAAACTCCACCAATTTCGCCGGGTATTAAAAAACCCTGTCTAATACCCGTTTAAATAATTGTCGATTTTCGATCGATCGAACTCAGTTTCCACGCTTTGGTTTTAGAGATAGGTCGTGTTTCTTCAATGGTGACCTTGTCTCCTTCCTGGCACTGATTCTCTGGATCGTGAGCATGAATCTTTTTCGATCTCTTGATGTACTTGCCGTACAACGGATGCTTGATGACACGCTCAACATCAACAGTGATCGTCTTGTCCATCTTGTTACTGACAACCGTACCGCTTGCTGTACGTGCCACTTGGCTATCTTTGCTCATCAATCTGTTCCTTCTTCCGAGGCTGCCTGGTTAGGGGTCGCCTGGCTAGATGCTTTTTCATCACTCTCTGCGCTCAAGACTTCTTTCTGGCTCAAGACTGTTTTCACCCGCGCGATGTCTTTTGCGACTTCTTTTAACAAGTGTGTCTGGTTCAACTGTCCAGTAGACTTCTGCATACGGTAGGAAAATTGATCCTTAACCAATGAGATCAAGCTTTCCTGCAACTCATCTACCGACTTTTCTTTTAATTCAGATGCTTTCATTTATTCCGTTCTCTTGTAGGCGTCTTACACCCAAAAGGTCAATTACATTACTACCCGTTTTACGAACGCGGTGGGGAAAGGTAGCTTCGCGGCTGCAAGTCGAAATGCGTCCCGTGCTTCCTCTTCTGTAACCCCTTCCATCTCGTACAATACTTTTCCTGGTTTAATCTGAGCGACCCAATACTCGACATTACCCTTACCTTTACCCTGGCGTACTTCCAGTGGCTTCTGTGTAATTGGTTTGTCTGGAAAAACACGAATCCAAATTTGACCACCGCGTTTAACACGCCGGGTCATCGCACGCCGGCCCGCTTCAATTTGCCGTGCCGTGAGACGACCGCGAGCGGTAGCCTTTAACCCGAACTCACCAAAGCTAACCGTACTACCACGGTGCGCCAGGCCCCGGTTACGGCCCTTCATTTGTTTTCTAAATTTTGTACGCTTCGGTTGTAACATGTTTCTTATCCAAAACTCTGAACTTTAGCGGGCTTCTGCTGCGCATTTTCTTCACGCTGGCCCAGAATCTCACCCTTGAAAATCCAAACTTTTACACCAAGGATGCCGTAAGTTGTCATTGCTTCCGCTGTCGCGTAATCAATATCTGCTCTCAGGGTATGAAGTGGCACACGCCCTTCATGGTAGGTTTCAGATCTTGCAATCTCTGCACCGCCCAGTCGACCAGCGACACGAACCTTAATACCTAGAGCACCAAGGCGAGTGGCGTTTTGCATCACTCGCTTCATTGCTCGTCTAAACTGAACTCTACGCTCTAGCTGCTGTGCCACGTTTTGTGCGACCAGATAAGCGTCAATTTCAGGCTTGCGAATTTCTTCAATATTAATGTGCACCGGCACACCCATAATCTTTGCAACAGACCGACGGAGCTTCTCTACATCTTCACCCTTCTTGCCGATAACAATACCCGGTCGCGCCGTGTGGATTGTGATACGCGCTGTCTGTGCAGGTCGCTGGATCTCTATCCGGCTAACAGATGCTTGTGCCAGTCTTTTTTGTATGTACTCTCGAACTTTCAGGTCGATAAGAAGTTTTTCCGCGTACGCGGGTCCACTGGCATACCAGATAGAGGTATGTTCCTTGACGATGCCAAGACGCATTCCAGTTGGATGTACTTTCTGACCCATATTGGTCTCCTGTTTTAACCTTTTTCTCTTGTCTGGCGCTTAATCAGCGACAGCCAGAGTAATATGACAGCTACGTTTCAAAATTCGATCAGCACGGCCTTTTGCACGAGGTCGGATTCGCTTCATGGTCATCCCTTCGTCAACAGATATGCTCGATACTGACAACTCATCAACATCAGCACCTTCATTATGCTCAGCATTGGCAATAGCTGACTCGAGCAGTTTGCGAACGATATGTGCGCCTTTCTTTGTGCTGAAATTCAAAATATTCAATGCTTCACCAACCTGATGCCCACGAATCTGGTCTGCGACCAACCTCGCTTTCTGGGCCGACATCCTGGCACCTTTTAATCTAGCTGAAACTTCCATTATCTATCCTCTTTCTACCAGAGCTACCGGCGAGCCTTTTTATCCGCGGCATGCCCACGGAAAGTTCTCGTCAGAGCAAATTCACCCAGCTTGTGTCCAACCATATCTTCATTCACAAAGACAGGAACATGCTGACGACCGTTATGCACCTGAATGGTCAAACCAACCATATCTGGTGTAATCATCGAGCGACGGGACCATGTCTTGATAGGTCGCTTATCATTGCTTTCAACGGCTAGTCTTACTTTTTTGACCAGATGCAAATCAACAAATGGACCTTTCTTTAAACTACGAGGCACGCTTAATCTCCTTACCGAGTGGAACGGCGACGACGGACAATCATCTTGTCGGTTCGCTTGTTCTTACGAGTTTTATAACCCTTGGTTGGCACGCCCCAGGGTGAAACTGGATGACGACCGCCTGATGTTTTACCTTCACCACCACCATGCGGGTGATCAACCGGGTTCATCACAACACCACGAACTGTTGGCCGTACACCTCTCCAACGCTTCGCACCGGCTTTACCAAGTGATCTCAGGTTGTGCTCCGGATTGCTAACTTCACCAAGTGTCGCTTTACACTCAGCCAGTACTTTTCGCATTTCGCCTGATCTCAGACGTAAAGTGACATACCTTCCTTCCTTGGCAACCAACTGCGCAGATGTACCAGCGCTTCGCGCAATCTGAGCACCTTTGCCTGCTTTCAATTCAATACAATGAATAACGCTACCCATGGGAATATTGCGCATGGGTAGACAGTTACCTGGTTTGATTGGCGTACTATCGCCTGATTGGACTTCGTCGCCTGCATTAAGGTTTCGAGGTGCGATGATGTATCGTCTTTCACCATCGGCGTATTTTAGGAGGGCTATATTTGCTGTTCTATTTGGATCGTATTCTAGTCTTTCTACTACGGCTTTAATGCCGTCTTTGTTGCGTTTGAAATCAATGACGCGATACTTCTGCTTATGACCACCACCAATATGGCGGGTGGTAATCCGGCCATTATTATTCCGACCGCCAGTCTTGGACTTTTTCTCCAATAACGGCTTGTACGGTTCACCCCGATGAAGATCCGGGTTTACGACCTTGACAACAAATCTTCGACCCGCCGACGTGGGTTTGGCTTTTACGATTGGCATTTTGTAATCTCGCGCCTAATTCAGTTCGTTAGCTACTTGTATCTACGAGCTAGGTTGTGATGAAAAATCAATATCATGTCCATCTTCCAATCGGACATAGGCCTTCTTCCAGCTTGGTTTTTTACTCACACCACGCATATTTCGTTTTACTTTTCCTTTGACGTTCAACACAGTGACATTTTTCACTGATACGCCATAAATACCTTCCACCGCTTTTTTTATCTCAGGGCGAGTGGCATCTTTTGAAACCTTGAACGTAAACTGGTTGTCTTCATCTGCAATGACGGTTGCTTTCTCGGAGATATGCGCACCAAGGAGCACCTTGTACATTCTTTCCTGGTTCATCCGAGCATCTCCTCTGCCTGCTTTAATGCCCCGACAGTAAAGAGCACTTTCTCGAAACCGATCAGGTTAACCGGGTTAACACCCTGTACATCAATGACGTCAACCTTCTTCAGGTTACGAGCTGCCAGATACAGATTGTCATCCAGCTCTTCTACAACAATAAGAACATTTTCTAGATTTAAATCTTTGAGACGCGCCTGTACCTGTTTGGTCTTGGGCGCATCTATTGCAAAATCTTCCGTAACAACCAATCGATCCTGACGAATCAACTCAGATAAAATAGACTGCATAGCGCCACGAAACATCTTTTTATTAACCTTCTGAGAATGGTCGCGAGGTTTCGCTGCAAAAGTCACACCACCGCCACGCCAGATAGGGCTACGAATTGTGCCCGCCCGAGCGCGTCCCGTACCTTTCTGCCTGAAAGGCTTACGTCCACCACCATTTACTTCAGATCGTGTTTTTTGTGCTTTCGATCCCTGGCGGGTGCCCGCCATAAAAGCAACAACCACCTGATGAACAAGTGCTTCATTATACTGTCGACCAAACGTACTCTCGGACACATCAACAGCCTTGTCTGTGAGTCCTCTGCCTGGTTCTGAAATATTGAGATTCAAGATTCCACTCCCGCTTAATTTCGTGCTTTGACGGCTGGTGTGACGACCACATCCCCGCCCTTTGCGCCAGGTACTGCACCTTTTATCAGTAGCAGATTATTTTCCTGATCGACCCTTACTATTTCCAACGTCTGGGTGGTCACTTTGACAGCACCCATATGGCCCGCCATTTTCTTACCTTTAAAAACGCGCCCGGGGGTTTGGCATTGCCCAATTGAACCCGGTGCCCGGTGAGAAATGGAGTTGCCGTGTGTCGCGTCCTGCATCTGGAAGTTGTAGCGCTTGATAACGCCAGCAAATCCCTTACCTTTCGATTGACCGGATACATCGACCTTTTGGCCTTCTTCAAAACGCTCTACTGTTAAAGTATCACCAACGTTATATTCTTGACTGTCCTCGTCGGTTTTTTCATCGAGACGGAACTCACACAGTGCCGCGCCGGCTTCCACATTTGCTTTACTGAAATGACCGGCTTCCGGCTTGCTGACATTTGATGCCTTTACAGCACCATGGGTAATCTGAATGGCACAATAGCCGTCCGATTCCAGCGATTTCACCTGGGTAACTCTGTTGGGCTGCGCCTCAACAACGGTGACAGGAATCGAAACGCCATCTTCTGTGAAGATACGTGTCATTCCTCTTTTTATACCTACGATTCCAACTGTCATTTTTCTACTCCGTCAATATTGACGACTTTTTACTCTTAGGACTTACTATCTTTATGGGAAAGCACCTAATTAGAAGAAATTACCCAATCAACCCAGATTGATCTGAACTTCCACACCTGCCGCTAGATCCAGCTTTGTTAACGCATCTACGGTTTTTTCAGTAGGCTCAAGGATATCCAGCAGCCGCTTGTGAGTTCTAATTTCATATTGATCTCGCGCATCCTTATCAACATGCGGAGAAATCAAGATCGTGAATTTTTCTTTGCGTGTCGGCAATGGGATAGGGCCGCGCACCTGGGCACCCGTCCTCTTTGCAGTGTTGACAATTTCCTGTGTAGAGACATCGATAAGACGATGATCAAACGCCTTGAGTCGAATTCTTATTCTCTGGTTCTGCATTCAGCCCATCTCCTGATGACGTGACACACATGTTAAATACATGCTTAAACTATTTTTTGGGACGTAAAAAATCCTTCCCCCAATATAAGGGAAGGCGCATTCTTCGATGCCCCTGCTTGGTTTCCAAGCGACCCATGGCTTCAAATCGAAGCCTTGTATGACCAGATTAACTCGACAAAATGAGTCTTGATAATCTGATCGGCAGTCTCACCAGGAGCCTGCTTTCCTTTCAAAGTCTCTCAACTTTGAGGGCGCGTATAATACCCGCCCCTTCAGCTAATTACTAGCCTTCATGGTCGATCTTATCCAGAAACTTATCCTGGAATCCTATGCTGATATCTTGGTCACAACTCCGGCACCCACGGTT
>CAZAZB010000057.1:0-742 GCA_964489485.1 uncultured Pseudomonadales bacterium
GGATTGGTAACGACTAAGATTCTTGGGTAAATCCACTGTCTTTGTGGTGTAATTCCTCGCGATGAAACTTCCAATCAGTATTCCAAATCTTCTAACCAGCCTCAGGATAATTTTTATCCCTGTGTTAGTGGTGGTTTTCTATCTATTCCCTCAAGACTGGCGATACCTCACCTCAGCCACCATCTTTGCGGTGGCAAGCGCCACTGATTGGCTCGATGGATATCTGGCTAGACGCCTGGGTCAGATGACGCCGTTTGGTGCATTTCTTGACCCGGTTGCCGATAAGCTTCTGGTCGCTGTCGCGTTAATCTTACTGGTTGAAATACACGCCAGCGCCATTCTTGCCATTCCTGCTATGGTCATTGTTGGACGTGAGATCGTCGTTTCGGCACTTCGCGAGTGGATGGCACAGTACAGCAATAAACGCAGTATGGCAGTTTCATTTATTGCCAAGGTCAAGACAACCTTTCAGATGGCGGCGATCATATTGCTGCTGGCCGGAGGTCCAGGCTTCGACAGTCTGGTGGTACAGCTAGGCTATGTACTCTTGTATCTTGCGGCTGCTTTGACACTCTGGTCTATGTATCAGTATTTAAAGATTGCCTGGCCAAATTTGTCTTCAGGGATGAAAAACGATTGAGATAGAGCGGCGCTACGCAAAAGCCACGAACTTGAGTAGGCGGTGCTTGGTAGATCTGTGCTGTTCGTGTTTTTGCTACGCAAAAGCCACGAACTATAGAAG
>CAZAZB010000057.1:842-14472 GCA_964489485.1 uncultured Pseudomonadales bacterium
TGAAATTTCGGAGATCTGTGCTGTTCGTGTTTTTGCTACGCAAAAGCCACGAACTATAGAAGTGAAATTTCGGAGATCTGTGCTGTTCGTGTTTTTGCTACGCAAAAGCCACGAACTTGGAGGCTGGGGTCGGAATTGAACCGGCGTAAACGGTTTTGCAAACCGCGGCATCACCACTCTGCCACCCAGCCAGGATCGGAACCGGCGCAAGTCTATAGTAATTTAATTAGATTTTCACGAACTGACTGATCCAATTTGCCGTTAGCATTCTGCCCAGCTTTTCGGTTCGGATTCAGGCAGTAACTTTTCAAGGATTCTGTCGATAACTTCTGTGCCTTCTTTCGCAGAAAGGTTCTGGTCGCTTCTAAGCTGATACCACATATCAAAACTCAGGACGGCCTCCAGCGCCTCCAATAATGGCTGGTCGTTAATCAGCTGTTCCGGCAAAACCGATCGAAGTTTCTCTCTCTCCGCACGGACAATTTCAAGGTGATGTGTATGCAGGATGTTAGATTGAAATTTTAACACTTCTGCAGCGACACGATAGGGCATGATCACCTCATAGACTCGCAATCGTCGCTCTACCAGCTGCATCAAGTTTTGTGACCAATCATTGTCTCCCAATGCGACATCAACGATGGGTGCAACCTGTTCGCTAATGGCGATGGCCATCTCGGCATAAAGGCTTTCCATATCCTTGAAGCGGCGAAAAACAGTCCTCAAACCGACATTCGCCCGTTTTGCAACTTCCTCGGCGGTCGGCGCTATTCGTCCCTCTCGAACCAGCTCGAGCATGGCTGCGACTATTTTGCGCTTGCTGTCTCTGCTTCGCAGGCGCCGGCCGTCAGTCGTATCAAAGGTTGTTTCACTTTCTAACATGTTCGAGGTCGATTTTGGCACTAGTGCTGTCAATAGATATTATCCTGTTCTGCCAGAGAGATGTCTATTGCTGCCGCATTTGGTAGGCTCCGCCCATCGAAATGATGACTACAAGGGAATTTAAATGGAAAGGCTAAACGAAAAGGTCGCCATCATCACCGGTGGCGCAGGAGAAATTGGCGCAGCTGCCGCTGCTCGCTTTGTTGCAGAAGGCGCCAAGGTCATGCTGGTTGATCTGGATGAACAGGCATTGAAAGAGCAGGTGAAAAAGCTTGGCAGCAATCTCGCCAGTTATTGTGTGGCAGATGTAACACAAGCAGTCGATACACGGCGTTATGTCGATGCAACAGTAGAACAGTTTGGCGGCGTCGATATCTATCTCGCCAATGCGGGGATAGAAGGGCAGGTCGCTTCGATCGTGGATTATGATGAGGATACCTTTGACAAGGTCATGGCCGTCAATGTCAAGGGTGTCTGGTTGGGGATCAAACACCTCTTCCCTGTCATGAAAGAAAGTGGCGGTTCCATCATCATTACCTCTTCAGTCGCCGGTATAAAGGGCTCGCCGGGCTTATCTGCCTACAACACAAGCAAACATGCGGTTATTGGATTGATGCGTTCGGCGTCACTCGATGGCGCCCCCTTCAATATCAGGGTCAATACCGTGAATCCCAGTCCGGTTGAGACCAGAATGATGCGCAGTCTGGAAGCCGGTATGGACCCAGCTAACGCTGAAGTTGTACACGAGAGGATCAAGGAAAGCATCCCTCTCGGCCGTTATGCAGAACCTTCAGACATTGCCAACATCATGTTATTTCTGGCGACCGATGAAAGTGCATTTCTAACAGGCGGTGTATACATGGCAGATGGTGGTACAACCACCTAGGGAACCCTGGAAAAATGGTAAATTCCACACCACTGGCAGCATTGTTGGACCTACTCGATCTGGAACAGATCGAGGACAACCTTTATCGCGGATACCATCCTGCGGGAAGAACCCGGCGACTGTTCGGCGGCCAGATTATTGCGCAAGCGCTGGTCGCAGCCACGCGAACGGTACCGGAAGACAGCTTGCCTCACTCTCTGCATGCCTACTTCCTTCGTCCGGGGAATCCCGCTGTTCCCGCGGTATTTGAGGTAGAAAGGATCAGGGACGGACGGTCATTCACAACGCGACGTATCCTGGTGATCCAGCATGGCAAGGCTATCTTAAATATGGATGCCTCATTCCAATATCCAGAACAGGGACTGGAGCATCAAATGGAAATGCTTAACGTCACGCCACCCGATGAAATGGATCTGGTTGAAGGACTGAAGCAGAGACCCTTTCTGAGTTGGCGAGAGAATCACAGGCAACTATTGGAAGAGTCACCCCAGGACCCGCTCCAACATATATGGATCAAGGGTAATGGTATTGCGCCAGAGGACAAACGAATTAATATGGCATTGTTAGCCTATCAGTCTGATGAAGCTTTGTTGGGAACTGCACGTATGCCACATCGCGGTAAGTTTGAGCGTTCCAGAATGCAAGTTGCGAGTCTCGATCACAGCATCTGGTTTCATCACCCGGTCAGTGTCAATGACTGGCTACTTTATACCGTTGAAAGTCCATCTGCAGGCGGCGCGAGAGGTTATACCAGGGGAACGATTCATACTGCCAGTGGCAAGCTTGTCGCCAGTTGCATGCAGGAGGGATTGATTCGTGTGCGGTAAAGCAAAAATCTTCTGGATAGTGGATTGAGCAACCAACCTGGACTCTGTAAACTACGCGCCTTTACTATCTGCCCGGGTGGTGAAATTGGTAGACACGCAAGACTTAAAATCTTGTCGCTTTTGGGCGGTGCCGGTTCGAGCCCGGCCCCGGGCACCATATCTTATCTTCAATGTTCCCTGTTTCACCCTGTGGAACTGATCTATCGGATCTTCCGAACAGCGCCAGGCAAAGGTCGCTGTAGACATTCATGAACTCCCAGCCAAGAGCATTTATGTTCGGCATGTTGACCGTATTGATGTGGTCTACCGTTGCGACGGCGTTCAAATATAGTCTTCAATATCTGGACATCTTTGCGCTTCTCTTTTTTGCCTGTCTAACCTCCGTCGGCATGTTAGGCCTTGTCATTGTCGTCCAGCACAAAACAAAGAGGGTGGTAGTAGATCTTAAACAGTACTGGCGAGTCACATTGGTTGCTGCGGTACTTAACCCCTGCCTCTATTATCTGGTTCTCTTTGAGGCCTACGACCGATTACCTGCTCAGGTTGCTCAACCCATCAATTACACCTGGGCTATTACGTTCACATTTATGTCGGTCTTCTTTTTGAAACAAAGAATTACATCCGCAGATCTGCTTGCCGCGTTGGTCTGTTATAGCGGCGTTGTGATTATCGCGACCCAGGGCAATCTGTCTGGTTTTGCAGCTTCTGATTGGCTCGGCGTGGGGCTGGCTTTGCTGTCCACCATTCTCTGGGCCGGATACTGGATTATCAACGTGAAGGATGCACGCGAGCCGGTCGTTGGGATGTTTCTGAACTTCCTCATTGCCCTGCCTGTCGTTGGCCTCTTGTGGTTTGTCTTCTCAACATCAGAGATTGTGGTAGAAGGACTATTAGGGGCGATCTACATCGGGTTATTTGAAATGAGCCTCGCCTTCCTTTGTTGGTCAATGGCGCTACGGCTAAGCCAGAACACGGCACGGATCAGCAACCTGATTTTTCTTTCGCCCTTCTTGTCACTTGTTTTCATCAATCAGATACTCGGAGAAACTATTTTCTCCACTACCTATGTCGGGTTGGCTCTCATCGTGATCGGCTTGATATTCCAGCAATGGTCGCACGCTAGTCGCCATCACGCGTTTGGCAGGTCGGTTCCTTGAAATTCCCGGACCTGCCCCCAGATAATCAACTCTCTGTATCAAGTTACATTTAATGAGTAACCTGTCGCAGGCAATCAGTATTAAGCACCAAGCACCAAGCACCAAGTACCAAGTACCAAGTACCAATTATCAAGTACCAGGCAATAAGTAGAACAGACAATGCAAGATGATGACAAAAAGAACGCCCCTAATGCCGGAATAGATGGCGGAACAGAATTTATCCCGCGTGATTCAGCTCATTCGGACAAGCAGCTTGCACGACCAGACGAAGTCTTGCCGGATAGATTGCAGCTAATCCCGCTGGCCTCAAGACCCTATTTCCCGGTATTGGTGCAGCCTGTTGTGGTTGATGAAGTGCCCTGGGCAGACGGGATTAAAAAAGTAGCAGAATCAGCACATAAACTGGTGGCGATGAGCTATGCACCCACAGCTCACGATGGTATTCCACACCCTGAAGATGTTAAAGAAATCGGATGTGTTGCTCGCATCCATCGCGTCCACGAAAGCAAGGGGAAATTGCAATTCATTGCCCAGGGCATCAGACGTTACAAGATAGTGGAATGGATTAAACGTACGCCACCTTTTGTTGTTCGAGTCGAGTATTTTGATCCGCTGCCAGAGGAAGACGAAAGCCAGTTAAGAGCCTATGCCATGTCTATCATCAACATCATCAAAGAATTGATGATGTTGAATCCACTTTATAATGAAGAGCTCAAACAATACCTGAACTACTTCAATCCCAATGAACCTTCACCGTTGACGGATTTTGCCGCGGCGATAACATCAGCAGAACCGGACGAACTCCAGGACATTCTAGAGACTATTCCTCTACTGGAGAGGATGGAAAAAGTGTTGTTATTGATCGGCAAGGAAGTTGAAGTGGCAAGGTTACAAGCCCAGATTACTGAACAAATGCAGGCGCAGGTGACGGAACAGCAGAAAGAATTTTTTCTGCGACAACAACTAAAAGTCATTCAGCAAGAACTGGGTATTTCTAAAGATGACAGGGAAGCGGATGCGGACAAATTTGCTGGCAGACTCGAACACCTTGTTGTCCCTGAACACGTACAGACACGCGTCGATGATGAACTTGAAAAATTACAGGTACTCGAACCTACATCGGCTGAATATGGTGTTACACGTAACTATCTGGACTGGGTGACTTCGGTTCCCTGGGGTGTACTTTCAAAGGACCAGCTAGACCTGAAGAAGGCGCGCGCTGTACTGGATAAGGATCATGATGGGTTGGATGATGTGAAACAACGCATCATCGAATTTCTGGCTATCGGTGCCTATCGAGGCGAAATGGCAGGATCAATCCTGTTGCTGGTTGGGCCGCCAGGGGTGGGTAAAACGAGTATCGGAAAATCCGTGGCGAATGCGCTTGGCCGGAAATTTTACCGTTTTAGTCTCGGAGGCATGAGAGATGAGGCTGAGATAAAAGGCCATCGCAGGACATATATCGGTGCCATGCCTGGTAAGTTGGTGCAGGCACTCAAGGATGTTGAAGTCTATAATCCGGTTATTATGCTCGATGAAATAGACAAGATAGGTGCATCCTATCAGGGAGACCCTGCGTCAGCGCTTCTGGAAGTGCTGGACCCAGAACAAAATAGTGAGTTTCTTGATCACTATCTGGATCTCAGGGTGGACCTGTCGAAAGTCTTGTTCATCTGTACTGCGAACCAACTGGATACCATTCCTGGACCCCTGCTTGATCGTATGGAAACTATCCGGCTAGCGGGTTATTTGACGGAAGAAAAACTACAAATTGCCAAACACCATCTGTGGAAAAGACAGCTCACCAAGGCAGGGGTTCCCGCGTCAAAACTAAAGATTACTGACAGTGCACTGAGAAAAGTCATTGATGGGTATGCACGGGAAGCTGGTGTCCGGGCCCTCGAAAAGCAGCTTGGAAGAATTGTTAGAAAGGCAGTTGTTTCTCTTCTGGAGAACGACAAGCTGAAGATATCCGTTGGGAATAAGGATCTGGAAGGCTATCTTGGCGCACCCTATTTCAAGAAGCAGCACCCTCACAGAGGTATTGGCGTCGTGAATGGCCTGGCCTGGACTGCCATGGGAGGAACAACTCTCGCCATTGAAGCATCTATGATCCATGACGGTAATCGGGGCTTCAAGCAAACAGGTCAACTTGGCGATGTGATGCGCGAATCCGCGGAAATTGCCTATAGCTATGTCGCGTCTCATCTAGATTTGCTTGATGGCCAGGAAGGATACTTCGATAGCGCCTTTTTACACCTTCATGTACCAGAAGGTGCCACTCCCAAGGATGGCCCCAGTGCAGGCGTAACGATGGCAACGGCTCTGCTTTCTCTCGCAAAAGGAAAGCGAATCAAACGTGATATTGCCATGACAGGTGAGCTAACCTTAACGGGAAGAGTCCTGCCAGTTGGCGGTATTAAAGAGAAGGTTATTGCAGCAAAACGGGCCGGTGTGAAAGAACTGATACTCCCTGCAGATAACGAACGGGATTTTGATGAAATGCCAGACTATTTGAAAACAGGATTAACCGTTCATTTTGCTGCTAACTATCCGGATGTCGCCGCAATCTGTTTTTAACCGTACCGGATCAATTGCATTTATCCAAAACGGTGAAGCCTGCTATTATTTGGAGAATAGTGAAATAACCTTTTGGGAAGACGAATGTCAGATCTAGTATCAAGCCTGGAGTCAATGCTCGGAGAATCGGGTATCTATCACGGCGAGCGTTTGAAAGAGCGCCACTTTCCCGGCAATGGAATTCTCGGCGACAATAAAATTGAACCCCTTGCATTGTTACGCCCAACCACAACCGAGCAAGTGTCACAGATATTGAAGCTTTGCCACGAGGCGGGTCAATCGGTCGTGCCCCATGGCGGACTCACCGGTTTGGTCGAGGGGACCATGTCGACAGATAAGGATATTGCCATTTCTCTGGAAAGGATGAACCAGATCGAAGAGATTGATATCCAAAGTAGAACCATGACAGTCCAGGCAGGCGTTCCACTGCAAGTGGTGCAGGAAGCAGCAGAAAATGCCGAGATGTTTTTTCCTTTGGATCTTGGTGCTCGTGGTACGGCGACAATTGGCGGCAATGTTTCCACCAATGCTGGTGGTAATCGCGTCATTCGTTATGGAATGATGCGGGATCAGGTGCTGGGCATGGAGGTTGTTCTCGCTGACGGCACCATTGTTTCAACCATGAACAAGATCATCAAAAACAATACGGGCTACGATATCAAACAGTTATTTATTGGTGCCGAAGGGACGCTGGGTATCGTGACCAGACTTGTCTTAAGGCTTCGTCCGCACCCGATCAGTCAGGATATGGCGCTGGTTGCGGTGGATAAATTTTCTCAGGTAACGGAGTTTCTCAATCACGTCGATAGGGCGCTAGGCGGGACTTTAAGCGCCTTCGAAGTGTTATGGAGCGACTACTATAAGCTGGTGACAACACCGCCAGCAGAAGGGTCACCCCCATTATCGCAGGATTACAATTACTATATTTTGATGGAAGCGATGGGCGGCGACCCGACGAATGACGCAGAGCGATTTGTGGAGGTTCTATCAAAGTCTCTTGAAGACGGGGTGATCACGGATGCTGTTGTCGCCAAGAATCAGGCAGAGCGAGATGCCATGTGGGCCATTCGTGATGATGTCGGGCAGGTGGCGCAGAACTGGCCAATTTTTACATTTGATGTCAGTGTTTCACTGGATAAAATGGAAAGCTATGTAGAAGATCTACAATCAGATCTTGATGCGAAGTGGCCCGGTAACAGTTGCATGATTTTCGGGCACCTTGGCGATGGTAATCTCCATGTCATTGTCGGCATGGGCGATGGCTCGGGAGAAGCAAAAAAAGCAGTCGAGAAGGCCGTATACGAAGGATTAAAGAGTCGTGGTGGATCGGTATCTGCGGAACACGGTATCGGTCTCCAGAAGAGAGATTATCTTAGCCTTTCCAGAAGTGAGGTTGAAATCGCGATAATGAAAAGCATCAAGCTGGCACTGGATCCAAAGAATCTTATGAACCCTGGGAAAATATTCGGCTAGACCGGCTGATCGATTCCTTATGGAATCTCTCTGATTTGAATCGCTTCTATACCGGAACCGGCAAGAATGTCGGAAATAACCACGACCTTGTCTCCTGGTTCAAATGAGGCCCGGAGTTTCAACGCATCAAATGCAATCTGAAGCGTCTTTTCAGGGTCTTTGCTGAATGCTGTTCGGAAGGGTGAAAGACTCCTGTTTAGCATCAGCCTCCTGCGTGTCTGTGAATCATTTGTAAATGCGTAGATTCGCGTTTTTTGTGGATGGCAGTTAGTGACAAAATCAGCCATAAAGCCGCGCCGGGTAATGACGACAATCCCTTTGGCACCAAGAGACTCCGCCAGTTGCACGGCAGTAATCGCCAACTGCTGTTTTTCTGTATCGTGGTTCAGTTTGGCGGTGAAATTAAGACCCGGGAAGGACTCCGTAGATTCCGCGATTTCGACTAGTTGTTCCACACAGCGAACCGGATATTTACCAACAGTTGTCTCACCAGACAGCATGACAGCATCTACCTCTTCATAAATTGCATTGGCAACGTCCGTTACCTCAGCCCGAGTAGGAATAGGGTTTTCGATCATGGACTCCAGAAGGTGGGTTGCAACGATCACGCGTTTGCCACGTTCAGCACAGAGCTGAACAATTCTTCGCTGTACATTGGGTAGTTCGGCAACGTTTATCTCGACACCGAGATCGCCGCGGGCAACCATGATGCCATCTGCTTCGTCGATAATCTCTTCGATATTTTCAACACCTGACTGATCTTCAATTTTAGCGATGATCTTGATTTTACCGGCTTTCTCGCCCATTAACTCACGCAGTTCACGCACATCTCCAGCTTCACGCACGAAGGAAAGCGCAATAAAATCGACCTGTTGCTCCATCGCAAATAATATATCTGCCTTGTCTTTTTTGGTAATGGCAGGCAAATTCACACGGATACCAGGGAGGTTCACATGACGTTTGCTTTTTAGTATGCCACCATCAATGACCCTGCATTGCATGGTGCCATCATCATTTTTCTCCAACACCTCAAAATTGATAATGCCATTGTCGACCGTGATTCGATCACCAACACTCACTGTTTCGATCAGATCATCATAATGAATGTGTATCGACGACCTTTCTACATCGATGGAGTCTCTGACGCTGATGGAAATAACAGATCCATTACGCAGTTCAAGCTCGTCTGCCAAATCACCGGTACGAATCTCCGGTCCTTGTGTATCCAACAAAATGGCGATGGGGTAGGTCACTTTTCTGTTCAGCGTCTTGATTGACTTGATGACTTTTGCCGCTGACTCATGATTGCCATGTGACATATTCAGTCGCACAATATCCATACCGGCATTCGCCATTTTTTCTAACATGGGATATGAATCGGTTGCTGGTCCGATAGTGCAGATGATTTTAGTCTTTCGCATGGTTAATGGCCTTTCACCACCTGACTTCTTTGAAGGGACGCCATCATACAGAATGCGCGGACGCTAGACCATGATTACTACAGTTATCAGAAGAGTGCTAGCTGCCGAGACTCGCTCGATGACTGCTCGTCCTGAAATGTGACGCCAATACCGAGAAGCCGAATTCCCATCCCCCCACCTCGGCTCCAGGCAATGGGTAGAAGTTCTTCATACAGGGATTTGTCTAACGCCGTAGAAGTTCGTTCTATTGTGGTTTGTTTGAAATTCGAGAATTTGAGTTTCACCTGTTGATTCTTTATGGAACGATTTTCGTGTTTTTTTAGCCGCAGTGTTAACTCTTCGAAGAGTGCAGTGAGTGAGTCAATGGCGATGCCCGGTTCGGGAATATCTTCTACATAGGTTCGCTCGACGCTGAGACTCTTTCTAATCCACTCTGTTGTAAGATTTCTGTCGTCAATGCCATGGGCGCGCTTGTAGAGGTGTTCTCCAAAATTACCCAATAATCTTGTTAGTGATTCAAGACCCATTTCCCTGACATCTGCACAGGTCCGTAATCCGTGCCGTTCCAATCGTTTCATGGTTACCTTGCCGACGCCGGGTATCTTTTTTAAAGACAGATGTTCAACAAAAGAGTGGACCTCGCTGGGTGATACGACACATTGTCCGTTCGGCTTGTTTTCATCGCTGCATATCTTTGCCAGGAATTTGTTCGGTGCTATTCCTGCAGAAGCTGTCAGCCCTAATTCCTGCTCTATGGTTGCGCGAATATCTGTGGCCATTAGCGTAGCACTTCCACTAAATAGCCGTGTGTCGGTCACGTCGAGAAAGGCTTCATCCAGGCTTAGGGGCTCTATTATGTCGGTGTAGCGACCGAAGATTTCCCGAATTTGTTGTGATATTGATTGGTAGTAGGACATCCTGCCGCGAATTATTCTTAACTCCGGGCATAACCGAAGCGCGTAAGCGCTCGCCATGGCGGAATGGATGCCGAATTCTCTTGCCAGATAATTACAGGTTGCAACGACACCCCTTTTGTCCGGGGAACCGCCTACTGCAATAGGAATATTTTTTAGCGAAGGGTCATCTCGCATTTCAACGGCTGCATAGAAACAGTCCATATCAACGTGAATGATCTTCCGTTGCTTCATCTTAAAGTCTTATCCTCCTACTCACTGTTGAATGGTCAGTGATGGTACGCATCGCTGCAGATGTTTATACTAATCCCGTGGTTATTCAACCTTAAGCGACACACGAAACTATGGCAATGGAGCTATGGCAATGGAGCTATCGAAATGGAGCTATCGAAATGGAGCTATCGGAGTTACGAGATCGATTTATTCCAGCCATCGAAGATATTCTCGATCAGTGCCGGATTACTGATCAAATTGTGGACAAAGAAAAATTCCAGGTCTTTATGGCAACCATCTGGGGCAATGCCGTCCTGGAGCCGGAACGGTCTGGCATTGAAGAAGACGACCTGAGCGCTTTACATGATTTTCTAAACGAGGAAATTAGCAGGGTTCTTGGTGAAAATGCAGATATCACCAGCTGTTACGAATTCATTGTCAGCAAAAAAGGTGAGGAGAGCCTGGAACGCCAGGGAACGACGACCCGTCACAAAGAATTTCTGCACTACTTCGCGAGATTGATACTACAAAAAGAGACAAGCTAATGTCCTGGAGGAATTGGTTTGCATAGAACCATCGGTAACTTCGTGAGCGCCCTTAGGCAGGCCGATCTAGCTGTTTCACCTGCAGAGACAATCGATGCCATGGCGGCACTGGAGATTGTCGGCGTCGATAACAAAAAGCTGGTGCACGATACCCTGTCGATTGTACTGGCGAAAACCCTTGAAGAGAAAGAAGAGTTCGATCGTTGTTTTGAGCGATTTTTCTCTTTCAACCAATTTGGTCGCCTCATTCTGGCGGCAGATGATAAAGCAGATCTGAGTCCATCCGATTCAGGTACCACCAGTAGAGACAGCGAAGGTGAGACGGGCGATCACTTATCTGTTTCAGAAAAATTACCGGGAAGACAGAGAGGCAAGAGGCGTCAACAAACGTACAACTTTTGCGCACTTGCGGAACTCATCTTGAATGGTGACCAGGTTGGCCTCTCTTTGGCGCTGATAGCCGCTGCAAAAAGCGTGTCCCTGCAGCAAATTAAGTCCCTGAGGGAAAGAGGACTTTTTTCGCAAAGAATCCTGATACATCTCGGCATCAATCAGTTGGATGAAGACATTAGCCGATTGTCTGAAAGTCCGGAACCTCAACCTGCACTGCTTGAGCAATTGAAACAGGCGAAAAGCTACATCACAAACGAGGTGCGAGATTTTGTTGAAGAACAGTTCTACCTTCTGGTCGATGCATCAGGTAACCGTTTCATCACCGAGTCATTGATGAAGGCCAGGCTAACGAATACACACGAGTACTACTACGATCGAGTGAAAGATACTGTCCGGAAGTTAGCGCATCAACTGGCCAAACAACATGCTCGAAGAAGAAGAGTTGAGAGCCGCGGACAGATGGATATTCGACGAACTATTCGGAAAAATGTGGCCTACGACGGCTCTCTAGTCGAAATTGAGTGGAAACAAGTTAAACGTCAACAACCAAAGGTATTCGTGCTCTGTGACGTAAGCGGCAGCGTTAAAAATGTCTCAAGATTTCTGCTGACATTCGTTTATAGCCTGAGCGAAGTACTACCGCAGGTAAGATCTTTTGTTTTTGCCAACGAGTTTGGTGAGGTCTCTCAATACTTCTCCGGTTATCGAGTGGAAGAAGCCATTGCCATGAGCCTGGATGATTTTGGCAAGGGATCGACAGACTATGGCCAGGCATTCCACAAATTCGAAAAACGATTTTTGGGAGATGTGGATTCAAAGTCTACAATCATTATTCTGGGAGACAGCCGTAACAACTATTATCGCAATGGTGCGGATTCGTTGCTGAAGATGTATAAAAAGTGTCGTCAGCTTATATGGCTTAATCCAGAGAACCGTTCGCAATGGAAGACCGGTGATGCCGAGATGGCCGCCTATCTACCAGCATGCCATTCAGCCGTTGTGTGCAATTCTTTAACCGATTTACAAAAGATAGCCACAAGGGTGTTACGATATCGTTAATCAGAGATGCATTGATCCTTATTGCTCTGAAAGGAGAGTTGTTGGGAACATCCATTCATGACAGATAGCTCGCTTCATTTCACGGAAGAATTAGTACTACTCGGACTTTTGGTCTTGATTGTTGCTGTTGGTATCAACTGGTACCGAACGTTCCGCGAACTCAATTATCTGAAGGCACTGTTTAACGAACTCCCTAATCCTATTCTCCGTGTCAGCCTGAATAGTTTTGCTCCGTTAATCTGTAACCAAAAATTCAGCCAACTTCTTGGCTACCCAAGCAATGCGGAATGTATTGCCCGTTTTAATCAGCATCCCCATTTGCCACAACAGAATTTCTATCAAATATACAGGTTGACTCAGGATTCGATTGCTAGCGGCGAGACTGAATTCGAAACCGATATCGTCCTGCGTAACTGCAACGGTGTGATGGTCAACCAACATTTGACTGTGCAGCTTGACGGAAGAAATCGTTTTATGGACATCAGATTGGAATCGATTGCAGAACATCTACGTATTCAAACTGATAAATCCCCTTCCGAGAGAATAAGCCTCCTGCTCCAACAAGACGTGATTGCCTACTTCCGACTCGATTCAGAGTTAAACATTCTGGCGAGTAATTCATTAGCACGACATCTATTTAATCTGTCGAGCAGTCGGGAGCAGCCCACCTCTCTTGGTAAATTGTTCTCCTCTGACAATAGTGAACGCATGATGGCGATTCACAGAAGGAAACTGTCAAAACACGGCAGGATTGATATCGAACAGGATGAGGTGCAGAAACTTAGCTCTCCATCAGGTGAATGGCACCTTTATAACGACACGTCTAATCCAGATTTTTGCCATGCTATTTTTAGCCCTGACCCTGGTGACAACACCCTGGATTTCACTCGTATCGCCAATTTATTACCGACAGAAATTGGAATATGGGAGCTGGATCATCCCACTGGAATGGTTACACAGAATAGCAATTGGATAAAGGCGCTGGGATATAGCGACCCACATTATGCTGTCGACGAGCTCTCGTTTTGGGCATCGATTTTATCATCGGCATACTGTGAAAGTGTGATGGCTGAATTTTCTAAAACAGAATTTGAAGATTCTTTCAAAGCGCAGTACAAAATCGCCACTGGAAAGGGGGTGGAAATTGATATTGAAACGATGGGTTATGTGGTAACCAGGGATGGAGACGGGAGCCCACTTTTGTCTCGTGGAATTCACACTAACCTATCGCAAACGCAGCGCAGTGGTTTGGACAAGGCGCGCCATCACCAATTAATGAACCA
>CAZAZB010000058.1:0-14355 GCA_964489485.1 uncultured Pseudomonadales bacterium
AAATTATTCGATGATGGGTCCTTAGCGGCAAGCTAAACAACAAACAGGAAACTAAAAATTCCTGTTTGTGTTTTTTCATCGATTAGTCACTGAATCCTTAATGATGCGCGGAGTGATGAAAATCAACAATTCCTGCTTTTGTTCAGATTGTGAATTTCGACGGAACAGGCGACCAAGATAAGGCACATCTCCGAGCAATGGGGTCTTTGAGACTGATTCGATCTTCTGGGTGGTAAAGATGCCACCAAGAACAATCGTTTCCCCATTGTCGACCAACACCTGGGTTGTAATCGAGTTAGTGTTGATACTTGGTACATTATTAAACACTGCACCCACTGTATCCTGCGTCACTTCAAGCTCCATGATGATTCTGTCATCTGGCGTAATCTGTGGTTTCACATCCAATCCCAACACCGCCTCTGCAAACGAAGTTGATGTCGCACCACTAGAAGATGCTTCCTGATAAGGAATCTGAACACCCGAAGAAATACTCGCTTGCTGTTTATCGGCAGTGATCACTTTAGGTCTTGCGATGACTTCCGCCGCACCTTCAGATTCTAACGCTGATAGTTCAAGCTCTAAAAGATAGTTTTCATTGACAAGACCAACTGCAAAAGATGTCGCATCGGGGCTCGCAACGCCAAGATCGACCACCAGGTGTTCTGGACTGGTGAAGGACAAAGGACCACCTGCTGCGATTGAATCTCGCACCTCACCAACTGTTGTTAGCGAGCCGCCAGTCTGCGTGAGTGTTGAGCCATCATTGTAGCTTCCAAATCCAAGACCACCCCAACGCACACCGATTGACTGACTAAAATTGGAGGCAGCTGTGACGATTCTTGCTTCTATTAGAACCTGACGAACCGGTACATCAAGCTTGTCCAGTAGTCTTCTGAATTCAACTATCTTGGCGGCTGTATCGGTGAGGATAATAGCGTTGGTTCTTTCATCAACAATGACCGAACCACGTCTCGATAAAATTCCTCTTCGCTGATTCGCGCCTCCGGCAGCACCGGCAGCGCCTCCCACTGGAGCACGGGCTCGAGCGCCTCCACCAGCTCCCCCAGCGACACCACCCCTGAACAGACTGACGATTTCAGTGGCGCTGGCATATTTCACCTGAATGAACTCTGTCTTAAGGGGCGCCAATTCCGAAATCTGGTCTCGGCTCTCAAGTTCCAGCTTTTCCCTTGCGGCAAGTTCAGCAGCAGGCGCAACCATCAACACATTACCCACTTGCCTCTTATCCAGACCTTTGGTTTTCATGATGATCTCAAGTGCCTGGTCCCAGGGTACATTCTTCAATCGAAGGGTAATTCGACCACCGACGGTATCACTGGCAACGAGGTTAAGATCTGTAAAATCGGCGATTAGCTGAAGGACGGATCGAATCTCAATGTCCTGGAAATTCAGAGAAAGCTTTTCTCCACGATATCGGAAAGCCTTATCGATGGCGCTCTCTTCATCAATACCGTTAAGTGATTTTACTTCGAGGGTGAATATATTATCCGTCTGGTAGGCAAGGTAATCGTATTCGCCAGTCGGCTTAATGAGCATTACAGTATTCGCGCCTTCGGGTAATGCATCCACCACTTGAACCGGTGTCGCAAAATCCGTTACATCCAACCGTCTTTGCAGGCTTTCAGGAATAGTTGTGCCAAGGAATTCGACCCTGATATTGCCGCCTTCGCTTGATACGTCTACACCAAGTCCCGGACTTGAGAGCTTCACGACCACACGCCCTTCACCGGCTTCGCCCCGTCGGAAATCAATGTCTTGAACCCGGGCTGATTGACTGCTGTCATCAACATAATCAGAAGTTTCGGTCGATCCCTGTCCGGCACTAGAAGTTCTACCAGGCGCTGTATAAGAAGGTCTATTACTCGCTACTGCAGCCATGGTTGAGGCGGCTTGTTCAAGCCCAACCAGAACAAGCAGAGCGTTGCCTTCAACGCGCGTTGAATAAGCGACCAGGTCGGTCAGGGCGACGATAACACGCGTTCTATCTCCGGCTTCCACAACCGTCACGCTGCGGGCATTCCCACTACCCAAACCATGATATTTCGTTGCCAGACCGCTGGTCACACCGATGAGATCAAGTGCTATTCTGGCAGGTTGTTCAATGGTATAGCCTGTTGGTTCAGGTGGTGCCCCGTCAAAGGACATCCGAATTTCAACCTTATCACCGGGCAAAGAGGAGAACTCAATCTTCTCCATATTGACTTCAGCGAGAGAAGCAGCAGCCACTACATTCAGCGCAAAGACCATCAGACATTGCCTGGTCAACAACCACCAATTTCTCACTCTATTCGTCTCCGTGAGCGCCATGCTTTCCCCCATCAATCTAGCGACCATCAATCCAGCCCCTTTATTTCGATCGTTCTTGGCCGCCTAAGCCACCCACCAGACCCATCATTTACAATTTCTGTGATATCAATTCGGGAATCGTTGATGCTCTCTATCTGCCCCCACTGAGTACCCATAAAATCACCTACCTGAACCCGGTGTACGCCACCTGAGTTATCCTGGATAAGCGCCCAGGTTTCATTACTTTGTTGCAAGGTTCCAACCATCGATAGAGAAGCGATACTGAACCTTTCTAAATACTGCTTAACGTGGTCCTTCGGCGGCTTTACACCAATATTCTTTCGTTGCGACGCCGTTTTCGTCGCAATCACAACAGGTGGCTCAAATGGGCTTCTCAGGTTTGCCGCGCCATAGGTAAATGGTTGGTAAGGCTCAAATTCAGGAAGCGGCGCGATGGTGCCCCTGGGTTTATCCTCCACTTCCTTCATAAATGTCTTTATGTCGGCATATTGATCACCGCTCGAGCAACTCCCTAGCAGCAACACACTGCCAAGCAGTATGTATCGAAAGACCAGTGAATTTGAATGATTAAACATGATTAGCCGCGCTCATCATTATATCGATAGGTCTTGGCGAGAATCGTCATACGAAGTAACCCACCTGGTGTATCAACATTTTGGTTACCGTCTTTGGTTCGCGCGGGATAGATCGTAAAATCATGAAGTGTCACAATTCTAGACAGATCTGCGACATCACTCACAAAAGAACCAAGATCGTGATAACCACCAGTGACGACTATTTGGATTGGTTTCTCGATATAAAATTCGTGCAGTTCTTCCGGTTGCAGATCAATTGAGCTGAAAGCGAGTCCATTCTTAAGACCCACCAGGGTTATGTCTTCAATCAAGCCGGGGATTTCCGTATCGGACGGTAGCTGCCTCAGGATGGTTTCAAAGGATTCTTCCATTTCCAGTTGTTGCAGGCGGTAATTCTCCAGATGGGCGGCTTCAAAGAATTTTTTCTCATAGTCTTCCCGAAGCTCAGCCTCAGTCCCTCTCACTTTCGCAAGGTCAGTCTGCAAGTTGGTGATATGCAATGTGTAGCCAAGCGTTAAGGCACCCGCAAACGCCAACACCCACATGATAACTTTAATCGCCAGGGGCCAGGAGCCGACATTGTTAAAGTCATTGAGCTGATCAACATCAAAATTCTGGACACTCTCCAGGAGGTCTTGCATAGCCATGACTATTTTTCCTCCTCTTTATCAGGCGTACTTTGCTGGACACTCAGTGCAAATTGACTTGCCTGTGGACCATAGTTTGGGTCCGCATTGATCTCCGTCACATTGGGTTTATCAAACCAATCAGATTCTGAAAGGTTTCGGAGCTGGCTGGATATCCTCGTATTTGATTCAGCAATACCTGAAATCGCCAGGTCCTTATCGACAAGCTTCAAATTGGAGAAAAAGACTCGCGGTGCCAACTGCCTTGCCAGTTCATCAAAAAGCCGCACAATAATTGGTCTGTTCCCCTGGAGTTCCTGGATAACCTTCATTCTTGAAAGCAGTTCATTCCTCTTCTGCTGCAACAACTTAATTTCATCAATGCGCCCTTCAAGTACCTTTATCTCCTTCCCCAGAAATTCGTTCCGGGCACTCTGCATATCAATTTCATTGTTGTAAAACCTGTCGAAACCTCCAATAATCATACCGGCAAGCAAAAGCGTGCCCAGCAGAACATTGAGGAATTCCTTCTTTCTTGCCTCCCGGCGTTCTTCCCGCCAGGGCAGTAAGTTGATTTTAATGTCAGCCATTAGCCAACACTCCTTTTTAGCTGGCCAGCTTCTTCCACCATCTTATAAAATTTGTCTCGACAAATGTTCAATCGAAACTCCTCAATGCTAAACCGCATGCAATCATCAAAGCTGGTGCGTCATTATTTAGATTAATCTCATTAACTTTGGAAGACAGAGACATGTTCGCGAAAGGATTTGCAATGGAGCAGGGCGTACCCAACTTCGCAGCTACCATGTCCGCTAACCCCTCAATGGAAGATGTACCACCGGCAAGAATGATATGATCAACATCATCGTAAGCACTTGATGAATAGAAAAACTGTAGTGAGCGCGTTACCTGCTGAACCACCGCTTCTTTAAATGGCACTAACACTTCTGATTCGTAATCGTCGGGGAGACCACCTTGCTTTTTCGCCAGACCCGCCTCCTCGACGGACAAACTATAGCGGCGCTGAATTTCCTCGGTGAGTTGCTTTCCACCAAACAGTTGTTCACGGGTATAAGGTGCGCCGACGCCGGTGAGTACGCTCAGGGTTGTCATGGTGGCGCCTATATCAATGATGGCGACTATCTGGTCTTCTGTTTCGTCCCCTTCTTCGGAAAATTCAGAACGAACCAGCTCAAATGCACGCTGCATGCAGTGAGCCTCGATATCAACGACCTTCGCCTTCAATCCGCCAAGTTCCAGCGCAGCTTCCCGCATTTCTACATTTTCTCTACGGCAGGCTGCAAGAAGCACTTCAACCTGTTCTTCGCTTCTCGGAGACTGCCCCTGAATTTCAAAGTCCAATGCCACTTCATCAAGTGGATAAGGGATGTATTGATCCGCTTCCACTTGAATCTGGTTTTCCATTTCATCATCGGTTAGCGATGCACCCATCTCAATGGTTTTGGTGATAACAGCGGAACCCGCAACAGCAACGGCTGCCTGTTTTACTTTTGTTTTACACCGCTCAGTCAATCTTTGGATTGCTTCGCCAACCCCTTCCACATCACTGATATTTTTTTCAACGACGGCATTTTCCGGGAGAGGTTCTACGCCATAACTCTCGACCCGGTAGTCACCACCGGACCGACTCAACTCTAACAACTTAACAGACGTGGAACTGATATCCAGACCCAGCATGCTGTTAGAACTTTTGTTGAGAAAGCTAAACACTATAAATTCCTATTAGTACACGTACTTACGGTGAATATTTGCAATACCACATTAAATAACACCTTTGTGTCAATCGCAAACAATTTAAATGAAATACACGACGTAATGCTTTCATTTTACAGAACTTTTTCCTTCTCCCAACCCTCAGAAATACAGATTCGTGAAACAACCAAAACACAAGCCCTAGTGCTTTATGTCACTCAAATACACTAGTTCAACACTATATAAGGCATAAAATGCACCAGGCACTATTATCCCCAGGGGGCACCCATTATACTGCAACAATCCGGGTTTTAGGCCTCTCCATTCGTCGCTAAACTACCCATACTTTCCTGCTTCATCATCTTTTATCACTTATGAACAGACTCGGCAGCATCTTGTTCTGGGCCTTCTCAGCCCTACTTAGCAGTACCCTGCTGCTGCTTTCGGCTGCCTTTTTGTATCTCAACCCGCAAGTTCCAGAGGCCTCCAGCTTTAGAGATGTTCAAATTCGTGCACCCTTGCGAATCTACTCTTCCGACCAACGACTCATCCAGGAGTTTGGAGAACGCCTGACGCCTATCGAATACGATGACATCCCCCCACTTTTTATTCGCGCCCTTCTTGATACAGAAGACAAGCGCTTTTTTGAGCATGGCGGTATCGACCTTATTACTGTCGCCAATGCTACATGGCAGCTAATTGTTAATCAGGGCTCTATTCGAAGCGGAGCATCCACCATCACAATGCAGCTGGTTAAGAACATTTCCGGGGACTCTCAGGTCAAATTTATCCGAAAGTTTAAAGAGATGCTGCTAGCGCTGAAGATTGAAAATGAACTCAGCAAGGAAGAAATACTCACCTTGTATCTGAATATAATCCCTTTTGGCAAACACGCTTTTGGCATACAGGCTGCCGCCAACACCTATTACGGGAAGAACGTCGATGAACTGAATCTATCACAGATTGCAATGTTGGCCGGCATTCCAAAAGCACCAGAACGGGGCAATCCCATTAACGGCCCGCAGCGAGCCTTAGCCCGCCGGAACCTCGTCTTACAGCGCATGCTGAACCAGGGCTCTATCGGTGAAGACGAATATGCCAGCGCCACCCAGGCACCCCTGACAGCAGCCGTTCACCAGAGGACCATCGAGCTACCTGCATTATACATTGCCGAAATGGTACGCAAGCGCTTACTAACTATGTATGGGAGAGGCGCCTACAATCGCGGCCTTATTGTCTACACGACGGTCAACAGCAGTATGCAGGCTGCTGCCGAAAAGGCATTACAAAAGAAGCTGAACGAATATGATAAACGTCATGGCTATAGAGGTCCGGACTATCGCCAGATCAATGGAACCAACGAATATCTTGCGGCACCAGAGTATGGCTACCCGCCAAACTGGATAAAGACTCTGGATCAGGCAAAGGTTATCGGTAATCAACTGCCCGGTATTGTATTGCAGGTTGCTGATGATCACATTTTGGTCCTCGACCGGAATCTGCAGTCACTTCGTATCAGCCTTGAAAATATGCTGTGGGCACGCCCCTATATCACGGTAGACAGCAAGGGCAGAAAACCGAGACAACCATCAGATATCGTCTCGGTGGGCGACCTGATCCGATATGAAGCGACAGCCGCTGCCCAATGGAAACTCGGGCAGGTACCCGACATACAGGGCGCGCTAATCGCGTTAAATCCTTCCGATGGTGCCATCGAGGCGCTGATGGGTGGCTATGACTTCAATCTCAAACAATTTAATCACGCAACCCAGGCCAGACGACAACCCGGTTCCAATTTCAAACCCTTTTTCTATGCGGGTGCACTGGAAAACGGCTTGACCGCAGCCACCATTTACAATGATGCACCTATCGTCCTTCCGGGCGGTGAACTTGAGGAGACCTACAGGCCGAGAAACTCAGGAGATGTTTTTCACGGCAAGATGCGACTCCGCGAGGCACTTTATCGCTCGGTTAATCTGGTTTCCCTGCGTGTTATTTTAGATTATGGCCCCGACAATGCCATCAAATACGTGAAGCGATTCGGCTTCGACACATCCGCCTTTCCACATAATGTCCAACTGGCCTTTGGTGGTGGAACCATCGCCTTGACGCCAATCGACATCGTGACGGGATATGCAACATTTGCCAATGGCGGGTTTAAAGTCACACCCTACTTTATCGATAAGATCGAAACGATTAAGCAGGAAGTTCTTTTTACGGCAAAGCCAAAAATTGCCTGCCCTGAGGGCTGTGAAACACCCGCTCCTCAAGTGGTTGAACCCAGAGTTGCCTACATCATGAACAGTATTCTTGGCGACGCTATTCAACGCGGCACCGGCACCAAGGCACTTCGGGCATTGAAACGTCGAGACCTCAGGGGCAAAACGGGCACCACAAACAATGCTGACATCTGGTTTTCCGGATTTACCCATGATCTTGTCGCCACAGCCTGGGCCGGTTTCGGAGACAATAGTCCGGTCGGAAGTCGGGAATGGGGATCAACCACGCCCATCGAAACATGGATCGAATTTATGGCAGCGGCGCTTCCACCTGAAAATGAATCAACCATCTTGTCTAGGCCGCCTGGTATGGTATCTGTCAGAATTGATCCGGAGACTGGTTTCAGAGCTGACCCTGGCGCACCTGATGCCATCTTTGAAATCTTTCGAGAGGAGCTTGCACCGTCCGCAGTCATCGCGGATAAAGACAATGAAGACACCAATCCCTATCAACAAATCTTCTAGTCGCTGGTTCCTGCCGGTTGCATCCTGTTTCGCGTCAATACAGGCAACCCGATCAGTATGTTGGATACACCAAACTGTTACTTACCCGGGAGCCGGATAGCCACAGTGAACTGTAATATTGTACAGGCACCAGCGAAAGCCTCGGCCAGCGAACCCTCGAGAAAGTAACTACAAAAAAAGGCAAAAAAAAGGCGCTATCAGCACCTTCTAAAATATTTGAATTCTGGGCAGACTAGTTCTTAACTCTGGATTGATCCAGGGTCAGGTGGCACATATGCAACAAGCTATTTGCTCGCACCTCGTGCGCCAAATCGCTTGTTAAAGCGATCGATTCGACCTGCGGTGTCGATCATCTTCTGTTTACCTGTATAAAATGGATGACAGTCTGAACAGACTTCCAGGTGAATATCTTCACAAACGGTGGAGCGAGTCTTGATCACATTGCCACAACTACAGGTCGCCGTAATTTCTTCATATTTTGGATGTATTTCTGCTTTCATCGGGTCTACCTTGCCAGTAATGGTCACACGGGATTCGAACGGGTGCGAATCATACCAGAGTCAATCTGATTTTCAACATTTTCCCCCGGCATTCTGTTGCAAATGCCGGTAAAGCGGCTCCTTCTCACCTGATCGGCACAATTTTCGTATAACTCTATTTGTCGCGTTCGATAAGTGTCCGGTTAAGAGTTCAATTAAGAGTTCAGCAACTGTTCAGTATCTATCGACCATGTTGTGCATAATATCAGTGCAATGCAGAGCTCTAACACCAAATTTTTGAATATCGCGGTTCCCACCCCGCTACGACAGACTTTTCAGTACCTCCCTATCGATGGCTGCGAATTACTCCGTCCGGGATGCCGTGTCCGGATCTCATTTGGCCGCCAAAAACTCGTTGGCATCCTCGTCAGCTTCTCAGATAAACCCATCATGGACATCAGTCGGCTCCGTAAGATTTCTGCCATCATCGACGACCAGCCACTCATGACCGATACCCTCATGAAACTCTGCACCTGGGCATCTACCTACTACCACCATCCCATTGGCGATGTCTTTACCGCGGCGATCCCCGCTCTGTTGCGCAAGGGACATCCGGCGACGAAAGCGGTCAAACGACTTCTGCTTACCGAGGTTGGACGACAACTCGATCCTGAGAAACTAGCTCGTTCACACAGACAATTTGCACTAATGAACTTCCTGCAAGACGGCGCCAATCCGACCCGCGACGAACTAGAGACGGCGGGGTTTAAAACACCCATTGTAAAAGCGCTAATCGAAAAGAAGCTGGTCAACTGGCAAGAAGTAACGACTCCCTCAACACAAAAGCCAGAGATCAGTTCACCTGCCGCCATCCTGGATTACCAAAATATTACTCCGGGCCAGGAGCAGGTCAGTGCAATCAACGCGAGTCGGGAACCCGGCACCTATCTGCTTTTTGGTATAACCGGCAGCGGTAAGACAGAGGTCTACCTGCGCAGAATAGAAGAGACCCTGAAAGCTGGCAAACAGGTCTTACTATTGGTGCCAGAAATCGGTTTAACGCCTCAGACCCTTAGTCGATTTACCGACAGGTTTGTCACGCCCACAACTGTTATCCACTCGGGGTTAACTGATAAAGAACGACTTTCTGCCTGGCGAAAAGCCCGTAGCGGCGAAGCAAAAATTATCATTGGTACACGTTCCGCAATATTCACCCCTCTGTCTGACCCCGGCCTTATCGTGGTCGATGAAGAGCATGATGGCTCATATAAACAACAGGACGGTTTCCGCTATTCTGCAAGAGATATCGCCGTGATGCGTGGCCATCTCGAAAAGGTACCCGTTATTCTGGGTTCGGCAACACCGTCACTGGAAAGTCTCCAAAATTGTGAGTCTGATAAATATCAACTCCTCAGACTCACTGAACGCACCGGTGGAGCGAAGAATGAGTCTTACCAGTTAATCAATCTTCGGCACGAAAAACCACAGAGTGGGTTTTCAACCCGGTTGATCAGCGCAATCCAACATGAGCTTGACGCAGGCAACCAGACATTAATATTTATCAACCGTCGCGGATTCGCACCAGTGCTCTATTGTCAGGACTGCCATTGGATTGCGGCCTGCCATCAATGCGATGCAAGACTAACCTACCATCTTGTCGACCAAAAGTTAATTTGCCATCACTGCGGCACAATTGCTCGAACTCTTCAGTCTTGTGGCGCCTGCCAATCAACCCAGATCCTACCACTCGGACTCGGAACCCAACGGCTTGAAGAGACACTTCAAAGCCTGTTTCCTGACTTCCCTGTTCGCCGGGTAGATCGGGACTCGACCCGCAAAAAAGGAAAACTGGCAGGTTTTCTAACTGAACTCCAGACCGGTCGTCCAATGATCCTGGTTGGCACTCAAATGTTGGCCAAGGGGCACCACTTCCCAAATTTGACATTGGTTGCAATGGTCGATATTGATTCCGGTTTCTTCAGCTCGGATTATCGAGCGATGGAAAAAATGGGCCAGTTGGTTTTGCAAGTAGGGGGTCGTTCGGGCAGAGAAGGAAAAAGCGGTAAGGTCATCATACAAACGCAATTCGCAGATCAACCGATCCTGAAAACGCTTATTAACGAAGGTTATGAGCCTTTTATCAACCTGGTACTAACCGAAAGGAAGCTGAACCAGCTCCCGCCCTTCAGATTTCACTGTCTGATTCGGGCCGAGTCCACGCAGAAACAAAGAGCGATGGATTTCCTGGAGGATGTTGCCCGGCAACCAAATCCTAACCGGAAAGTAGACGTGCTTGGACCTGTGCCGGCCAATATGGAAAAGAGAGGCGGCAGGTATCGTGCCCACCTACTGCTATCCAGCCACTCTCGCGCTTCTTTGCATCAGGTTATCGCTGCAAGAATAAAGCTGGCCGAAACATCGAAGCTGGCAAATCTGGTTCGATGGTCGGTTGATGTTGATCCCTCAGAACTGTTTTAGGTTCCGTTTAGCCGCTTCTGATAGCGAACTGGAATCTACAATTTGTTACAATGACGCAACCAAACGACAGCGCTCTCCCACGCACCAATAACCCCGAGCAATGACTCAGGATAATGACTCAGGATTTTGCCAAACGACACCGCACGAGTACACCTTCCCCAGCAAGGATTCCGGGCTGGGTCTGGTTTTTAACCGGTCTGATCGCCGGTGTTTTTGTTTCTTTTCTGGCCTATCTCTGGCATTTCGTACCCGCAGATCCACAAACTGCGCAGATTCAGGACTTGCCTCCCATTGACCTTCCCAAAGCGGATCCGAATCAGGTAGCAGAGGAAATGCAATTTGACTTCTACGATCTGTTCCCAAAATCCGAAGTGCCCATTGTTGAAGAATACAATACCGAAGGCCTACGCATCGAAAGTGAAGACCCATTTGCCTATTTGTTGCAGGCTGGCTCATTCCGCGAAGTGAATGATGCAGATCAACTTCGAGCTGAGCTCATACTTCTAGGCCTGGAGGCATTTATCAAAGACATTACTGTTGATGGCAAGGACTGGCATCGCGTGATGGTGGGGCCACTCAAAAATGAACTGGCTCTCAATAGGGCGCAAGACAAGCTCGCTGCCGCAGAGATTGAATCCATCCCTTTCAAGGTGAAGCTTTAGGGAAGGTGAAGCTTTAGGGAACGTCTGATTAGGTTCGGAACGCCGAACCGCTTTTACGCCTGTACTGCGTTAGCGCCCCTTGAAAAAGCCGATTGGACCCCCATCTTGATGCTTCGTGTTCCACATTAGCTCAAACACTCAATACCGATGCAGAAACTAATCATCATGAACAGAATAAATAGGACTCCGGCAGATACATAAACAGATTTTTGCTGATACTTTGTCGCACTTTTTTACAAGACATTTTTACCGAACTTTCTACAGGGCTTTTTACGGGAATTTTTAAAGGACTTTTTAAAGGATTTAGACTTGGAACAATTTAGAGGTACAACCATCCTATCAGTACGTCGGGGCAACTCAGTCGTCGTCGGAGGCGATGGGCAGGTGACAATGGGCGATACTGTGATGAAAGGCAATGCGCGCAAGGTTCGCCGACTATACAAAGACACGGTTATTGCCGGTTTTGCTGGCGGAACGGCGGATGCATTTACCTTATTTGAACGATTTGAAGGCCAGCTCGAGAAACATCAGGGACACCTGGTTAGGGCGGCAGTTGAACTCGCAAAAGACTGGCGGACAGATCGCGCACTAAGACGCCTTGAGGCGCTGTTACTGGTCGCAGATAAAAAAGACTCGCTGCTCATTACCGGCACAGGTGATGTAGTCGAGCCTAACGATGGTATTATGGCGATTGGTTCAGGTGGGCAATATGCCAAATCAGCCGCACTGGCACTCATTGGTAACACGGAACTATCCGCTCGGGAGATCGTCGAAAAAGGGCTAGAGATCGCAGGTGACATTTGTATCTATACCAATCACGATAGAACCATCGAAGAAATCACCAACTAGAACACCGGGAATGCCTGACCAAATAAATTCTCGTTAAAATCAAAGCGACGAGCCACTAATTTTATCAATGGTTTCGACGCGAAACCTCGCAGGAAAAGTATCTACCTATGTCAAACATGACACCCAGGGAGATCGTTCACGATCTCGACAAACACATCATCGGACAATCTGATGCGAAGCGATCCGTTGCTATTGCCTTGCGAAATCGATGGCGCCGACTTCAGCTCAATGCCAATTTGCAAAATGAGATATCACCCAAGAACATACTGATGATCGGCCCCACTGGCGTAGGTAAAACAGAAATCGCCAGAAGACTTGCCAAACTGGCCGATGCACCTTTCATCAAAGTAGAAGCAACCAAGTTTACCGAAGTGGGCTATGTGGGCCGAGATGTAGAATCTATTATTCGCGACCTCGCAGAAGCTGCCGTTAAGTTACTGCGTGACAAGCAAATCAAACAAGCCGAGCCCCGTGCCGCCGATGCCGCAGAGGAACGCATTCTTGACGTCCTGCTTCCTCCAGCAAGAACGGATAGTGATGCAAACAATAACTCTGGCAGTAATGCTGATGACAAGACGAGTAGCACACGCCAGATTTTCAGAAAGAAACTGAGAGAAGGTGATCTTGATGACAAAGACATCGAGATTGATGTTCAGGCAGCCTCGGTGGGTGTCGAGATCATGGCACCACCGGGAATGGAAGAGATGACCAGCCAATTACAGAATATGTTCTCGTCCATGTCACCGGGAAAAACAAAAACCCGCAAACTCAAAGTGAAGGATGCTCTCAAACGGCTAACAGAAGAAGAAGCCTCAAAACTAATCAATGAGGATGACATCAGGGCAGCGGCAGTTTCCGCAGTAGAAGAAACCGGTATTGTCTTTATCGATGAAATGGACAAGATAGCCAAACAGGGTGAACGCGGTGGTGCCGATGTATCAAGGGAAGGTGTACAGCGCGACCTATTGCCACTGATCGAAGGCTGCAATGTTTCAACCAAATACGGCATGATCAAAACTGACCATATTCTTTTTATATCATCAGGTGCATTTCACCTGTCCAAACCATCGGACCTGATTCCAGAACTGCAAGGCCGACTGCCTATCCGCGTCGAGCTCAATGCCCTCAGCGTTCAGGACTTCGAACGAATCCTGACCGAACCAGACGCATCACTCACAGAACAGTATCAGGCGCTGATGGCAACAGAAGGGCTGGATCTGGAATTTTCCGATGACGGCATCACCCGAATCGCAGAGATTGCCTGGCAGGTCAACGAGAGTACAGAAAATATTGGCGCGCGCAGGCTACATACTGTGATGGAGCGACTCCTCGAGGACATCTCCTTTCGTGCAGGCGACCCTGTTCTTAATAAGGGAACCGATCAAAAAGATACTGTATTGATTGATGCCGCGTATGTGGATGAGCATCTTAAAGATCTCGCAGGAGATACCGACCTTAGTCGTTATATTCTCTAAACCGAAAACAGCACAAGGTATTGGCACAAAGACATGGTTCCAAAAGAAATCAAATACCATTCCCGTTCAGCGACGCTTGAACTTATATACGATGATTGCACCCAGACGCTTGCTGCCGAGTACCTGCGGGTCTTCTCTCCATCAGCGGAGGTTCAGGGACATTCTCCGGAACAGGCTGTTCTGCAACATGGCAAAAAAATGGTGATGGTCCGGGATATCGAAACCCAGGGTAATTATGCGATCAAGCTGGTCTTTTCTGATGGCCATGACTCTGGCATCTACAGCTGGCAGTATCTAAGAGATCTCGGCGATAGCTTTGATGACAACTGGAAGGATTACCTTTCGCGGCTTGAGAAGGCTGGGAAATCGCGAGATGCCCAGTTTATCGCTGTTAGTACTTAGAGCTTAGTACTTAGAGCTTAGTAC
>CAZAZB010000059.1:0-14228 GCA_964489485.1 uncultured Pseudomonadales bacterium
CTTCCAGTAACAGACTCGTTGCAGGCGCAGGGATAGGTAGACGACCGTGTGCCGTGTAAACCTGACCTTTGCCGAGCGGCAATTTGGAAACGCTCCAGGAGGAAACTGCACAATGGACAATTAACCAGGCAGAACAAATAATATCCGCGATGGAATCCCAGGCTCCGACCTCATGAAACGCAACGGTGTCTAATGCCTTTCCATGTATTTTCGCTTCTGCTACTGCAATAAGTTTGAACATAGCCAGGGCGACATCTTTCGTTGCCTGATCCAGTGCCGAGTCTAAAATTATCTCGATGATGTCAGAATAGTGACGATGGTGATGTCCAGTTGCATCATCACCTGCAATCACCTTGAATTGTGTACCTGTCAAGACGCCATCATCTGCGGCGGCACATTCGAGAGAAACCAGGCTCGCAAAACCCGCACGATCAATCACGTTCGACAGTTGTCCGGCATGTTCCGGAAAACAATCAAGCATGGCACCAATAAACATATCGCCGGAGATACCACCGACCAGATCAAGATGAATATGCATATTACTTCTGTCGCCCGTGTCGCCTGGAATCTTCAGCTTAACAACTGGTGAGTAGGTCCGCATAAATCGGCGATGGGTATGCCATGCGTGCAGGCATCCTTACAAGGCGCTCCGTCACAACTCAGGCAGGCGGTCGCGCCCTCCCCCAGCATCTTGTACTCACTTTTCGCAAACGAAAAATCACCATAATCCGTTGCATACATCCGTGTTCTAAGTACATCAGCAATAGGGACTTCATAGGGACATGCACCTTCACAATCGTTACAGGCATGGCGACAGTAACTCATGTCTGTCATCTGGGCGTACTGCTCTAAAAGTTTCATGTCGTTCTCAGTGACTTCCCCGGACCCGGATGCACCCAGATACTCATCAATCAAGTCTTTTGATGTCATAGAAACAATCACGGCATCGACACTTTGGTTATTCAAGGACCAACGAAATGCTGCTTGCGAAAAAGTAGCACCATTTTTCTCAAAAGGTCTCATATCATTTAATCTGGCGCCACGAAGTACCTTCATGCCCACGATGCCGATTCCCTTCTCCCTGGCTTTTGCCATCGCACCCGGCAGGCCATGTTGATTTGCGATCAGGTCAAAAGAACGGGTCATCTTGTCATAGAAAGACGGGTCTTCACCAAAGTTCTGGGCAAGCAACATGACATCACAGAGCTCATTGTCGGTGGCGTATTCAACACACGCCACAAGATTCCCGGCATGGCCAGACATTCCTGTGAAGCGTATTTTTCCTTGTTCTTTCGCCTTGTCTGCAAACGCCTGCCATTCTGGATTTTTTAGTCGTCTGACATCATTGACAGCATGATCAAAGTAGATATCAATATAGTCGGTCTTGAGATTCCTGAGACTCTCTTCCAGCGCATCCATCATTTTGGCCTGCCTGGTACGAGGACCGGTAATAACTTTGCTGACCAGAATGGCTTTGTCCCTCTTTCCCTTCAACGCATTACCGATGACCGGTTCTGATTGACCATCGGTGTAACTTTCTGCGGTATCAAAATAGTTTATGCCTTGATCAAAGGCATGGTCGACAAGATGCTCTTCTCCATGTCTGAGCCGACTTGCGCCAAAGGATATATCGGACATTTTCAATCCAGTCTTTCCGAGAGATACATATCGTTGTACGCCAGGTGCGCGAGCAGACGAGTTATAACTGTTGTCTTGTTTCGCTATCAAAGGTGAACTGACGCCCGTCGCCAAACCCGTCAGTGCACCAATACGCAGGAAAGATCGTCGATTCAGGGGTTTCTTCATTTAAATTCCTCTACGCCAATGTCTTGGTACTATTATTGCCAACCCGCAGAAATTTTCGAACATCGGACTCGTCACAGCCACAGCAAATAGGTAGCATGCCTAACCTACTCAATTTGAAACCTATTTACTAGTAATGCGTATCGGACTCATAGCAGACACTCACATGCCAGGCTCAATAGAAAAGCTCTGGCCTCAGGTGTTTCATCTGTTTCAAGGTGTGGACTGCATTCTGCATGCCGGAGACCTTCACACACTGGATATTGTCGATGATCTCTCCAGATTAGCACCCACCTACGTTTCCCGCGGCAATGGTGACGCCGGACTGACAGATGATCGGCTACAAGATACCTGGTTCCTGGAATTTTCCGGTATTTCCGTCGGCATGATCCATCATTTTCCATCCCCAGTCCGTAAATCCAGCCAGGACATTTTTAAATATGTTGATAAGCATTTCGCGGAGCGGCCTCGAATCATGATCTATGGTCACACGCATTTAGAAGGAATGCACCACGTGGAAGACATGATCTGCATCAATCCCGGCTCACCAACGCTGCCGAGGAATCAATCCGTCCGGTTTGGCACCGTCGGCCTCCTGGAGATAAGCGCCCAGCAGGTTCATAGCACAATATTCCAGCTCGCAGACAGTCGCGCTGAAGTCCACGAAGACGTTGTGCCGATGAAGGTCCTGCACCGCTCAGATGGCGAGCATTCGCTAATACCATCCTATATACAAGGTTCATCAAACTTGCACATCGACTAAGCCTGTGGCAGCTTGTCGATTCCTGAATTAGCGTCGAATAGGCAAGCTGTTGATACTGGACCTACACACCCATTCCATCAAGTCAGACGATGGACGAGCAAAAGTCGAAAACTACTGTCAGTGGATACGATCCAAGGATTTACCCATTGATGGCTTCGTGCTCACTGAACATCGACAGTTCGATGACGAGTCAGACTATTCGGCTCTGGCTGAAAAGTTTGGACTGGTCATCCTGAAGGCGAGTGAAGTAGAGACAGAATACGGCCATGTGCTGGTTTATGGGGTTACCGAACCACTAACCCAGGCATTCGATTTCAGCAGTATTAGTCTCCCCCTTGAAATGGTCCTGGAAGTCAGCGAAAAACACGGTGCTGTGGCAGCGCCCTGCCATCCAGGCAGGCCAAGAGTTGGCATGTTTGCACACACAGAAGAACTGGGCATTCCAAAGGGCGTCAGGGTCGTTGAGATATACAATGGCGGCAGTCGCGACAATGAAGACCAGATTGCGATCGAAAATGCCGAGAAGTTGGGCTATCTCGGCATCGGCGGTAGCGACTCGCATATCGTCAGCCACGTCGGACGGTGTGGGACGCGCTTCCCGGGCAATATTTCATCCATGGATGATCTGGTAGAAGCACTTAAAGGTAAGGACTTTGAAGCCATCACCTTCAAACACTAGTTCATCAAGTCACTAACTGATAAAAAGTACAGAGGGCAAACACTTGGACGCGGACATAGAAGAGGTACGAGAAAAGTTTCTCAACCTGGATTTCGACGAAAAGACTTTCGAGATAGACGCCAATGTCACCATCGAATATGCCCGGCTCTGCGGCGAAACAGCAGAACGATTTCTGGACAAGACACACCCTGACTTTCAGGCATCGCCGACCTACGTGGCAAGCCTGAGCGGACGCCGTTCCCTACCGGAAAACTTCCCCAGGTTTGGCATTGGTATGGATGCCGGTAAGGGCGTTGAATGTTTACAACCCGTTATTCCCGGGTCCACCATTACAGGCAAAACTCACCTGCACGATATTTATACAAAAACAGGCCGCTCCGGGCGAATGATTTTTGTCGTAACGCGTCTGGAATTCTACGATGACAAGGGTAATCATCTCGCCAACTCAGACAGCCGCATGGTGATGAGGGAGAAAAGCAAATGAGTGCTGATTCCACAACAGTCAATTCCTTACAGGATGTTGAATTCGGCGTCGACCTGCCCGCCTTTGAACCGGACACGTCTCTTGAAACCGTCAAGACTTTCGCTGCGCTCATCGGATGGGGTGGCGCAAGATTCAGTGACCATGAAGCCGCACGGAAAGAAGGCCTGGCGGGTGCAATGGTGCCAGGTGTTCTAAGTCAGGGCTATCTGGTTGCTATGATTCACAATTGGGCACCCGCTGCCGAAATTAAGGCCATCGATACGATTTTTCGTGCACCGGTGATTGCAGATGAGCCGCATACCATTACAGGTGTCGTAACGGATATTAACGAAGAAGACTCACTCGTGGAAATTGACCTGACGGTTACCAACGGGAAAGGTGAGACGCGAGTTTTTGGTACAGCAACTGTGGGTTTTCCAGCCTCTTAAACCTGGTCACCAGTTCAATGAGGCTTCGTTCAGCAACAGGTTGGTGGATCAGGGCTAATAGCGCGTAACACCAGGCGTATCCGCATATCCAAGATAGGCGACCCGGCGAAAACCTAGTTGCATATCGTTCGCGTTGACCTTTACCAGCCGGTCGCTAACAATGGTGAACTCCTCCAACTGGGCCAGATTATCTTTCATATTCTGCGTCAGCGGCTTCTTGAGCTCTACCTCAAACTCGTAGGGACCGCTAATTGCCGAATAGGGCTTGAGCTCTCCTGCAAATGCGCGTTGTACCGCTCGCTGGGCACCATCACGAATCATGTCACGCGCTCTTGCTGGCGGAATACAGTTTGCCGATTGATGGCCCAGGGATTCTTTCAGGATAACGGTTTCTGCATCCGGGCAAATCTCGCGCACCTGTGCAGCAACAATTTGGTCGCCACTCACCATACCAATGGGGATATCGAGTTCCCCGGCCCGTATGGCGAAAAAGTCAGGTTCACCGATAGGCTCACCACCCAGTAACACCCGCTTGAACCAGCCACCGGAAATGGTATGTGCCATCACCCCTGGAAATGATCCCGCACGAGCATGATGCCCCACCAACAGAACGACGCCTACCAATTCATCGAGACCTGCCATGGTTGTCGCGCCGGGTCTACCTGCACCTCTGATGACGCGGCATCTGGGATCAATTTCATCCATGATGAGAACACAGAGATCTTCTACGCCATGATTTTCTTCAACCACAACTTCATCCGCGCCCGCTGCGAACGCGCCTTCAATGGCGGCATTGGCATCGGCAGTCATCAGCGAACGGTTACGCGGAAAATCGATGCCCTGACTGGCAACATCCATCCAGCGAACCAGTCCTGAAATACCTTCCATATCCACACTGATAAATACTTTCACGATTCGCCTCTCATCATTCTTCAGGATTCAAACACTACTGAACCGGCCTAAACAAGGGGATGTTGAGCTCTTCATGCTCTTCCCATTCAATCTCGACCTTCATGCCTATCTCAACATCGTTAACCGCATCCTCTACACCGACGATATTGGATAAAATCCTCGGTCCCTCATCCAGATCAATCCAGGCAACCGCATAGGGGACCTTGTTGCGGAAAAACGGATGGTAACTTTGCCTGACAACACTGTAGGTATAAACCGAGCCTTTACCCTGGGAGACTTTCCACTGCAGCGTCCCGGTCGTACAGCCAGTGCAGTGGCGGCGGGGATAGAAAACAATCGTGTCACAACCATCACATTGTTGGTATTTGAATTCTTTATCTCGAGTGCCTGCCCAGAACTCACGCGTATCAAATTCGTCAGCCCTGGGCAGAGGTCGTTTTGCTTCATTCATTAGTCTTTCCCCAGGATGATTGTACCAGCGGCATGGCGACTTCCAAGCATTCCACCATTGCCATGTGCCACTGCCAACTTCGCATCCACTACTTGTGAGTGGGATTCGCCCCGCAATTGTCTTGCAGCTTCTATCAACAAAAATATTCCACGCATACCCGGGTGATTAGAGGACAAACCACCGCCATCGGTGTTCAATGCAGGACCATCTTCAGGGCGATCAAAGCGAAGCCTGCCGCCTTCCACCCAGGCACCTCCTTCGCCTTTTTTACAAAACCCAAGATCTTCCAAAAGGGCAAGAACAGTAATACTAAAAGAATCGTAGATCATTGCTATATCAATTTCTTCAGGTGAAACGCCCGCATCTGCAAAGGCAGTCGGTCCGGACTGCGCCGCCGCACTGGTGGTAATGTCGCCACCTGCCTCTGGGTATTTCGTCGCTTCGCCAGATCCTAGAATCCAAACCGGTGGCTTCTTGCAGTTTCTTGCAACTTCAGGGGATGCAATAACAACGGCGCCGCCGCCATCAGAGATCATGCAACATTCAAGCAGATGTAGAGGATCGGCGATCATCCGTGAGTTTACGACATCATCAATGGTTGTATCGCGAATATCCAAAAATTCCAGATTCTCCATCGCCTTAACCGCCTCTGGATTGCGCATGGCATGGGCTCTGGTGGCAATGGAAATTTCCGCTAACTGTTCACTGGTGGTGCCATATTCATACATATGCCGTCGCGCCACCATGGCATAGTTGGCAATCAATGTCATACCAGCAAATGTATCCATATTTTCGGCAGGATGATATCCGCCACCGCCACGGCCACCAACACCAATGGCCGTACGGTTGCTGTGCGCAGTAGAACCATAGGTCAGTAGTCCCACTGTCGCCCTGCCCGCGGCAATATCTCTTTTTGCATGGGCAGCATGGTACTCATACGAGCTTCCGCCGACGCTCGTTGTGTCGATAACATTCGGCTTGAGACCAAAGTACTCGGAAATAGTCAGTCCGCTCATCATGCCGCCGCCTTCACCGGCATCATAAACAGCATCTACATCGGACCAGGATAGACCTGCGTCCTCTAACGCTCTCGCACCTGATTCTGCCTTAATCTGTAGCGGGCTAACTTCACCCTCAACATCTCGAGAGGGATACTCATGGATACCGACAATTGCGGCTTCCTTATCCTGACTCATATTCACTCCTAAATAATTTCGATTCCAATGTATTCATATCGTGCCGGTGACGTTTCAGATTAACAAAGGGCCAGAGCACAAGAAATGCACCGTTTAATGCTGCCATCACGTAGAACATCTGATCATAACCCAATAGGCCATCCATCGGAGCGATGAGCGCTGAACCCATTGAAAAAGTCAGATTCGCCAGTGCCATATACACCGCGAACTGGGTTGCGGCGACACGCTTGAAACTTATTTGCATGAAGATCGAGATCACAGCGATGGTCACAATCTGCCCGGTCACCATATTGGTGATAATCACCGTCTTAAAAAACAACGGGTCTTGCCACAATGCCTGGGACGCACCCACAAAAAGAAACACGATAACCCGTATCGCAATCATCACAGACAAGGTCATTTTTGCACCTATCCTATCGACAATGGGACCCATCAGGATACCGGCAACAGCTGCAACCACACCCGATAATGCTACCCATGATGAATAGTCCGTTTGCAACCAATCAAGCTCCTGAACGGTAATCACCGGTGCAATCGCATTTAGCATCCCGCCTGAAATTCGATTCAATCCTTCCAGGAGAACCAATAACAGGCTCATCGGCAGAATCATCGCCCGAATCAGCGTATGAAAAATTTCCTTCCAACTCTCTGTCACCGAATCCAATGCTTCTTTGGAGGGTGTACCTCTGGTCCAGGGTAACAACTTCTCCCCATCACGCTCTTTAATCAATAGTGGAAACAGCAGAATCAAGGCGACCACCATCGCCAGCAATAGCGCAGCGAAGCCTAACCCAAATTCAGTCAATGCATAGCTACCCAGCGCCGCTGCACCCGAGACACCGACAACCTGACCGCCAAACATAAAAGCATTTGCTCTGGCTCGTTCGTCCTCTTCCAATATGTCGATGGCCATCCCGTCAACGGCGACATCCTGAAATGCCCCAAAAAAGTTGGCACAAAAACCCAGACCTGCGAGCAGCATAAAACTGGCGTTCGGATCCGGCGCAATAACAGCGATAAGCAGAAGCGCTGCAACAATCCCGATCTGCGCCAATAGTACCCAGGGTCGCCGCCTGCCCATCGGAGGGAAAGAGAACCGATCCATCACAGGTCCTGCGAGAAGCTTGAAACTCCAGGGTAAAAATGCGATAGCAATGAAACTGCCAACCTCGGCTGCCGAAAGTCCCTCTGAGGCCAACCAGGCTGGAATCGCTATCTGGAACAAGCCAATGGGGAGCCCCTGCGCCACATAAAGTAAGCCCAGCGTCGCAAATCGGAGGTATTGATGATCCTTCAGTGCAGGTATTGCTGCTATTATTGGTGTTGCCATCTATTTGTTATTATCAGCAAGTAATTATTCAGAAGCGGCTTGCGCTTTGAACGGCTTTATATCACAACTGAAAGGAGATTAATGTGAAAGTCATTTGCCTGACGGGAGGAATTGCTTCCGGTAAATCTACTGCTGCCAAGTTATTAGCAGAGAAAGGCGCTAACACCATCGATGCAGACAGGCTCGGCCACCGCGCCTACGATATTGGCACACAGGCATATCTCGAAGTGATCGCAGCTTTTGGCGATGAAGTCGTGAGCAACGATCACCAGATCGACAGGAAAGTACTCGGCGGCAAAGTCTTCGGTAAACCAGAAGAACTGAAGAGGCTAACTGATATTGTCTGGCCAGAGATCCGGCGGCAGGCAGAACTGGAAATCGCCGGGTTCGATGCTGTCTACCCGGATGGAATTGTGATACTCGAAGCCGCTGTCCTGTTGGAAGCCGGCTGGCAAGATCTTGGTGAAGAAATCTGGGTGGTCATCGCAGACCGGGAAATTGCGATAGAAAGATCTATTGCCCGTGATGGCTTCGATCGAGCCGCCGTTGAAGCACGGATCGACTCACAACTGAGCAATGAAGAACGCATTGCAAGAGCAGATGTTGTTATCGAGAACAATGACGATCAGCAACAGCTTGCCGATCGCATTGATGAGGAGTGGCGCCGAATCACGGGTTAAACCCTGAGCCCAAATTCAGGTTAGAGCCGTTTCAGCCGCAGCGCTTTTTGCCGCAGCGCTTTTTTTCAAGCCAATCCTGCCTGTGAATATCGTCAGCACGACAGCGCCTACAACAAAGGTCGCCAGATAAACGCCTATTATTGTCGAGAGTTGGAAACTGGGCAGAATCGGCGCCATCAGCGTCAATATGTGGAATGCCAGAAAGATAATGGTAATGTTGAAGAATGCGAGTTCTTTGGCAACGGGCGTGCTCATGTCCGGGTCAATGATTCTTAACAGCAATAAGCCACTTCCTGTCGAGCCACAGCAACAGCCATAGATCGTCAGTGCGCGTTCGATACCAAACGAACCGAGTTTTCGACCGAAGCCGAAACAGAGCATTGCAGTAGCGACGGTAATAAAGAGGCAAACAAGCAAAATGGGCAGGATGTATTCGGCAAGGAACGCAATCTGAACGCTCATCAGGGTCGCGATAACCATGAAATCTACTGCTGACCCTGTGATCCTGTGTTGTGTTTCATTGTCGATGTAGTGTCCAAATCCGAACTTATCCATGATCGCTCGCAAGATCACACAGATGATAAGACCGTGCAGAAAAAACAGGTTGTGGCTGAAAATAATACCAAAGTTGACCCCGTTGATATCTGTCGCAAGCGCGATAGGGTAAATAGATTTCAGGTACTGGTCCGTCAGGATGTAGGCGAAACCCAGTATGGCAATGTGAAACGCCAGGGAATCCACATTGGCGGCATGGGTGATCTGTTTGCCCGCAGAGACATCAACCGATAGGACCCCACGCAGGAAATCATCATCAATTCTTGCGCTCTGGTTAAAGTTAAGACCTTCGCGGATCGCGTATCGCGCGACCGGCACACCGATGACAAAGGCAGCAAGAAAGCCGACCGAGGCATAGATCAATCCGAAATTTAGGGCATTCGCAATGCCAAGCTCATTCTCCCAGATGCTACCGAGTGCAATCGCCTGGCCGGGACCCTGGGTAAAACCATGAGTTGCCAGAAGGCCAAGGAAATTAGAAAGCTCGCTGCCAGTTGCCCAGTTAAACATAACGATGACGGCCAACCCAACCAGCGCTTGCAACACCAGGCTGGTGACCCAGATAGTAGACAACCACATTCCCCCGGGGATGACAGAGTGGGACTCCTTTAGCTTTTCAGACTTCCCTGTCAGAACAAGCGACATAAAACTGAGCGTGAAAAAGTGAAATGCAAAGACTGTAAAATCTTCACTTTTGAGGCCCAGGCTCATTCCGGTGGAAATCAGAACAAAACCAACAACACCTCCTATCAGGCTTGCGGGAACAAGATTTCGTTGCAGAAAGGGAACATGGGCACGAAGAATGACGCCTGTTAGAATCATCATCGCCATGAAGGCGAAGGCTATTACACCGGGAAAGGTCGCGGCCATATTGTATCCATTTTATTATTCTATGCTGACAAGAACCAGACGATCTTACTCACATTGATTACCTGCGAATGCAGGAACTATACTGTAACCTTATAACGACAGCGAGTCCCGAACAAACTCTCTGTATAAAAGCCTCTAACAAAAGCATTTAGCAAAATCCCTTAACCAAATAAAAGGACCAGACTCCCAGTGACCGACACAAGCTTTGAAGTTGATCGAAAAGACCTTTCCATTACACGCTATATCGACCTCGCTGATGCTGGATCAACGACTCTTGGTGGCAATGAGATATTAGTCAGCGTCGACAAGTTTGCACTGACGGCCAACAATATCACCTATGGTGTCGCTGGAGATATGATTGGCTACTGGCAATTCTTTCCGGCGCAGGAAACCTGGGGCCGAATCCCTGTGTGGGGAATAGGGACAGTTCAACGCAGCAATGTACCTGGCCTGGTCGTTGGCGACCGATACTATGGCTATTTCCCAATGTCTAGCTACCTGATCGTCGCTCCGGTGAATGTGAGCGAACGTGGTTTTGTCGATGGTTCCGCCCACCGAGCAGACCTACCGCCCGTGTACAACAACTACTCAAAGGTGACCGCTGATAACGGATTCGATCCGGCATTCGATAATCACCAGATGTTGTATCGCCCGCTTTTTATGACAGCATTCGTTCTTGATGATTTCTTTGATGACAACGATTTTTTTGGTGCTAAAAAGATTATTCTTTCCAGCGCCTCTAGCAAAACTTCTTTTAGTCTTGCCTATCTATTACACAAGAATCGAGACGTGAAGGTCACAGGGTTAACCTCATCGGGTAACGTTAAGTTTGTCAAGGGTCTTGGAATCTACGATGAAGTTGTCACATACGAAGATGTTTCGTCCATGAATGCCGATGAATCCGTCGCCTTTGCTGATATGGCCGGCAACAGAAAAGTCCTGGAGAATTTGCATCATCATTTTCAGGACAATATGAAATACAGCTGCGGTGTTGGTATTACACATTGGGAATCTCGGGATGGGCAGGAACCATCTACCCTTCCGGGTGCGAAACCCGAAATGTTTTTTGCACCCACGCAGATTCAAAAACGGACCAAGGAATGGGGTGCAGAAAAGTTTCAAGCCGAATTGGCGAATGCCTGGTCTGGTTTCCTGGGTGTCGTGGATGATTGGGTAGAGATCAAGGAATCAACCGGTGAGAATGCCTTATTGTCCACCTACAAATTAGTACTCGGTAGCGCGCCACCGAACCAGGGATATATCGTTTCAATCTAGGGGTTTTCGTCAGTGGTGATACTTTTAGGTCGTAATCTTTGATCGATGGTATCAGTACCCGGACAAGGTACTCTGTAAAAGATGGTGAACATCCATTACCATAAAGGCTGAGTCAACGGACAACCTGATCGGGTGAGTAGGTCTGCATGAGTTCTGTCATCTACGCGATTGTTTTCAAAGGTGAGATTATTGACGGGTTTCAGCCAATATCCGTCAAGGCTCACATGGCTAAACTGCTAAAAGCTGACATCGACAAGATGCAGACGCTCTTCTCTGGCAAACAAATTGTTATCAAGCGTACAGCAGACAAGGCAGAAGCACTGAAGTATGCCAATGCACTGAAAAAAATCGGTGCAGATATTAAAGTGCGCGCCATAAAAACCGAGGCGCCAGCAGCTGATGCAGAAGCCACAGCACCAACAACCGGCGCTGATACTTCCGGCCTGAGTCTCGCCCCTAATGAGGGATTTATCGTTGAACCAAAACCACCACCACCTCCTCTTGAGTTAGACCTGAGCGGGTTGTCACTGGCTGAAAATGACGGGACTCTGCTCGCAGAACCAAAACAAGAAGATCATATTGAGTTGGATCTCAGTGAATACTCAATCAAGGAAAATGATGGTTCACCATTGGTCACTGCATCGACAGAGGCACCGCCAATTATCGATGCACCTGATTTTGGATTGGATGAAGTCGGCGCAACCCTCGAAACAATTCCGGATGAAAGAGAAAAGCTGAATCCTAATACAATGGGCATGACACTCGCCATGGCAGGCTCAGAACTACTGGAACCTGAAGAGAAAAAACTGGCACCACCGCCAAAAGCACCCGATACCAGCAGCTTGAGTCTGGTAGCGAATTTTGACTAGGGAACGTCTGATCAAGTTCGGACGCCGAACCGCTCTTTCCGCCAGGGTGGTAGACCCCTAATCCAATATCATTCTGGAGTTTTGAGGCTGGACTGGCCGATTTGAAACTGGACCAAGAAGTGTCTTGAAATTTGCAATTTGTTCTGCCGAAGCATTTAGTGGGTTTTTCAGAATCATCCAGCTCACCCCTTCGGAACAGGGCGGTGTTGTCAAAGACCCACTGTAGTAGAAATAGTCATGGGAAGGCGGAATCAGGTTGGTTTCCTCAATGCCTTCAGGTGGCTCACTGGATTCTCCAGCATGGGTCGGCACAAAGTGTCTTAACTTTTTTAGAATCGGGTTTTCCTCGCCCTCTTCTACCAGTACGCCGACAACAGCTAATGCGCCCGCCTTGTCAGCATGAACAAAATGCATTTCCATGGCAAAAGAACGACCATCAACAGTATGCTCACTGGGACTGTGGAAATGAAACTGCATGAGTGCATACTGTTTGTTCTGGGAAGGTATATTTAAATAGCTACCTGGCTCTATATCGAGTTGGATCGTATGACCATTATTGACAATCCGGTTGGGCAGGCTGTAGTAGTCAAATACCAGTTCCGGCAGATTCGCATGAACACCGTCTTTCAGGTCAATCGGCGACTGGTTACGGCCTTCCTTGCAAACGTGATATACCTCGGAGATATCGCCCCAATGTGTGGGGCCTTCATCACCTTCATAGGACCAGTGGCTAGACTCGGCCCAGGATATCGAAATTGAACCGAAGAACAACAGGGTCGTCAGGAGTATCTGAAATGCTAACACAATGACAATTCCTACCTGATACCTACTTCGATTTCGCCGTTAGCTTAACAGGCACTTCTGTATAACCTTTAATGAAGTTAGACATCACACGCACTGGCTCACCCATCAGTTCTACCATTTCGAAGCGCTTCATGATTTCTTCCCAGACAATGCGCAATTGCATCTCCGCTAACCGATTACCCATGCAGCGATGTATACCAAAACCGAACGACACATGATGGCGAGGGTTTTTCCGGTCTATTAGAAATTCGTCAGCACGTTCGATGACTTCGGAATCCCGGTTTCCAGAGATATACCACATGATCAGCTTGTCACCTTCTTTAATCTGCTTGCCGCCTAAATCAGTATCACAAGTCGCCGTTCTTCGCATGTGAGACAAGGGCGTTTGCCATCGAATAATCTCTGACACCATGCCCGGAATCAAGGCTTGATTGGCTCGAAGCTTGTCATATTCAGTAGGATTTTCGTTCAAGACAACAACACCCCCCGATATGGAGTTACGTGTCGTGTCGTTACCGCCAACGATCAACAGGATGAGGTTTCCGAGATACTCTTCATCCGACATATCTTGTGTGGCATCACCATGGGCCAACATTGAAATCAGGTCAGCCCCTGAGCTGCCAGCATCATCCTCGCGTTCTTTCCACAGGCGTTTAAAGTAAGCCAGACAATCATCAAATGCCTGGTCTTGTCCTTCAACAGTTAAACCAGGGACACCAATACCCAACTCCGGGTTTGATGTGAAGACATCGGACCAATAGGTCAGAAGCGCCCGGTCTTCAAATGGAAAGTCGAAAAGGGTTGCCAGCATCCGCGTGGTCAACTCGATGGAGACCCTATCTACCCAGTTGAAGGTTTCGCCAATGGGTAACGAATCAAGGATTTCTTCAACACGCTCCCGAATTAGCGGCTCCAGATTGGCCAGATTTCTCGGCGCAACGACGGGTTGAACGACCTTTCGCTGATCGTCATGTTTTGGCGGATCCATCGCAATGAACATCGGCGTCTCACGGCGCTGGAAATTTTCTTCACCCTCACCCTGATCAAATATTGTGATATTGGTATCAGAAGAAAATCTGACAGTGTCCTTCTCTACTTCCATGATGTCATCAAATTTTGTGATGGACCA
>CAZAZB010000060.1:0-13952 GCA_964489485.1 uncultured Pseudomonadales bacterium
CTCTATCGTCGGTGACGGATATCCCTATTTCAGCAGATTTTGAAAATGGCTTTGCAGATGCCCCGGAAGACGTGGCAAAGAATATCCTGAGGGTAGCAGAGTCGGGTGTTGTGGGAGCGTCAATCGAAGATTATTCAGCGAGTGGAATTTATGATTTCCAGTTGGCCGTTGATCGAATCTCTGCCTGCGTGGAGGCAGTAGCAACATTGGACTTTCCTTTCACGCTGACAGCTCGGGCAGAAAACCTGCTTCGCGGTGTAAATGATCTGGAAGATACCTTTAAAAGGCTGCTGGCGTTCGAAGCTGCTGGTGCGGATGTTCTTTACGCACCGGGGCTCAAATCGATTGATCAGGTCCAGCAGCTACTTAATGAGGTTGGCAAACCGGTGAATGTCCTGGCGCCCTTCATGCCGGATGTTCTGGTTGCGGACTATGAGCGTATCGGCGTGAGACGACTAAGTATCGGTGGGGCGCTTGCCAATTATGCCATCGGCGCATTTGCCGATGCCGCAGCGGATATGTCCGAGGCGGGTCGTTTTTCCTGGGTGAAAAAAGCTGCCTCGGGAGCCAGCATCAAGAAAATGCTCGGCTAACCAGACAGTGGCTTGGTAATAGTTGCTTGAGTCGCCTCCTGTAATGTAGACACCAGGCTAACAGGAAATGCGATAACGCTTAAGGCTGGTCGTCGTTAAACGGTTGACAGGATCAAATAATTCTATAATATTGGAAATATAGATATTATAGCAAATACGGGAATACAAAGTGACAGAGATACGCTTGGACAAGTTGGCGGGTGAGTTCGTGTGGAAAGCATCCGATTTGGTCAGACGTGAGGAATGGCATCATGTGTTCACTGACGCTGAATTGCTTGATATTGATGGTGCTCTAAAACGAGCGAAAGCAACTGGGAAAAATCTCACAGAGGTGACGCAAGAGGATTTTCCGTTAAGTATTTTGTCGGATTCGGTCGCTAGCTGGATGGAAATTCTTAATCATGGCTCGGGGCTATTGAATCTACAGGGGATACCTGTAGAAAAATACTCTGATGATGATATGTCTATCATTCACTGGGGCATAGGAATCTATATCGGAACAGGTGTTTCACAGAATGCTGCTGGCGATCTGTTGAGTCACATTCGCGACATAGGGGCTAACGCACATGATCGTGATATCCGGTTGTATAAAACCAATGCAGAATTAGGTTTCCACAGCGACGGGTCTGACATTGTCGCCTTGATGTGCTTGAAACAATCTCCCTGGGGGGGAAGCAACCGAATCGTAAGTTGTGCTGCAATCTACAATGCGATTATTGAAAAGAGGCCGGATTTGATTCCGCTCTTGTACCAACCGTTTTATTGGGATAATCATAATCAACAGAGCGATGGGCAAGACCCCTATTTTGAGATGCCAATATGCTCCTACAAAGACGGCTTGTTCCGGTTTTTTTATATTGGTTGGTACATTCGTAACGCACAGAGATTTGCTACGGTGCCAAGATTAAGTGCGGATCAGGTCCAGTTGCTCAACCTGATTGATGAGATTTCTTATGATCCAGACTTTTACGTCGAGTTTAGACAATCTCCTGGAGATATTAACTACCTGAAGAATGCCTCCGTGTTACACATGAGGACTTCTTTTGAAGACTATCCAGAACCAGAACGTAAGAGACATCTGGTCAGAATGTGGCTGACTGCTCACGGGCACTGGGCAGATTCGAATGAATTTTTACAGCGTGGTGTTCCTGCTAAGACCGGCGTCATGTCCGACGCGGTTAACATTGCTGTGAGTGATGCGGCGAGCGAAGGTTCTTAATATTCGATACAACTAACGAATGGGGTGAGCGATCATGAACCAAAGATTTCAACTAGCATTAAATGTAGGTTGCCTTGAAACAGCAATTGAATACTACAGTAAATTGTTCGACGTTAAAGTCAATAAGTTAAAACCTGGATATGCAAACTTTGCCATTGAAAACCCACCATTAAAACTGGTTTTGTTCGAAAACCCAGATGCCGGTGAGCGTATCAATCATTTGGGTGTCGAGAACTTTGATCAAACAGGTGTCGATGATGCCATTGAACGGTTCAAAGTGGCAGGCATTGCAGATGAAGAAGAAGTTGCAGAAACCTGTTGTTTTGCGGTCCAGAACAAAATCTGGTCTACAGATCCTTCAGGAACTCGTTGGGAGTGGTATCGTATTCTGCAAGATGCAGATGAATCAGGACCAACAGTGGCGCGCCCTCCGGCTAAGGTGAATGCTTGCTGTTGACCGTGAGATATGAAGGGTGCTCGGTGAAATGTGTGCCGTGAAGTGTGCTCGTTGAAGTGTGCCTTGTGATCGGTACACGGTAAAAGAACCGTCCTTAACCGGATACCCTCTGGGTTGCCGATTGAGCGATGGTAACGCCACAGGCACCGCTACAACAATCTTCCAGGAGATGGTCGATCAACCCTTGCATCGTATCGAGCTTTGCTTTGTAAATAATAGATCGGCCGTTTCTTCTCGACGTAATTAGGTTAGCGTTTGATAACTCTTTCAGATGAAAGGACAGGGTGGCCGGCGCCACTTTCAGTTTTTTCATCAGTATGCCAACAGCCAGACCGCCTTCGCCATCTTGAACTTCGTGCGCTTTCACCAATTCACGATAGATGCCCAGGCGGGTCTCCTGGGCAAGCGCGGCAAGGGCTTTGACTGCTGTAGTAGTTTTCATTCTTCCAAATTAATGGAAGCGAGCAGCAACATCAAGGGATAATGCAGGGTGATAAGCTTATTCTGTGATCTTATCAGTCGCACTAAAGAGCGACAGGTGACTGGGGTATGCTTTTCCAGAATTCAGGATCGTGGCCATAATAAATTTTTGCACCCCTCTTTTGTAGATCGGCGAGCATTCGCAAGCTATTGAGAGACTTATCTTCATCAAATACATTCTGTGGCAAGTGCAATTCTTCTAGGGATTTTTTCATGTAGCAAGCGTCCCCTGCTAGCACAATATCGCCTTGCGCTAGTCTGACACGTAGGGACTGATGACCGGGAGTGTGCCCGTGGGTCGGGATACAGACGACGCTATCGTCGCCGAACACATCATGCTCACCGTCAACGGGAATTAGGTCATGGCCTAGATCCCAGTCTTGTTTGAATAGGCCTATCTGTTCACCTAGATCAGTCTTTGCGACATCCAATTCCGCTTTTTGAAGAATGACAGGACTATTGGGAATGGCTGCGTTGCCACCACAATGATCGAAATGGAGGTGCGAGTTAATCACAAAATCAATATCGTCAACGCCGAGGTTAAGTTGTGCGAGGCGAGTCGCCAGATCTTCTCCTTCTTCATAATGAGGTTCAAAAAAGGGGGCCAGAATGCCGAGACGCTCATCCGGTTGGCTTATCATATCGCGATGCAATCCTGTGTCGAAAAGGACTCTGCCTTTTGGGTGTTCAATGAGGTAGCAGGGGACGGGTATCTTGACCATACCTGTCTCGTGGCGTAAGAGTGACTTGAGACTCATGGTTAACCAACCACATGTCATTGCATACACATTGATCATCGAGTGCTCCTATCCTTCGGTTATTGTCCAGATTCTATCATTTCTAGTGCCAGCATAAAAAAGCACAAAATATCAAAACAGTCAGATGTCAATGCCCTAGACTTTCTGCTCACGACTTATCAATAGGAAAATGACATGACTAAGAAGGCCGCAGAACCCGAATCAATTTGGGAATGTTATTCGTCTGCATGGAAAGCAACATCCAGGGATGAAAAGATTGCTATTTTTGCAGATTGCCTGGTTGAAGATTGCACTTATAATGATCCACAAGCCAATACCTCTGGCTGGGATGAACTTGCTGAACACATGTTAAGGTTCCATCAACAGATACCTGGTGGTCACTTTGTAACAAAGTATTTTATGACCCATAGCGATAAGAGTATTGCGCAGTGGGACATGGTTGATGCATCAGGTTCGGTGGTGGGAACAGGTATAAGCTACGGAGAATACGCTGAAGACGGGAAGCTGAAATCCATGACAGGATTCTTCTAGGCCAATCGTAGGTACCATTTAAACCGGTGCCATTCAAACAGGTACTTTTCAAAAAGGTACCATTCAGAGAGATACCATTCAGAGAGATACCATTCAGAAAGATGAATTATTTAAAGCAGGTTCAGCGCGGGATAGATTTTATTGAGGCCAATTTAGACTCTGATCTATCCCTCGCTGAGGTTGCGAGTCATGCGGGTATCAGCTGTTGGCATTATCAGCGAATTTTTAAGGCGCTCACTAACGAAACCTTGAAAGGTTATATTCGCTCAAGGCGTCTCGCTAATGCCCTAACGAAATTGCATTCGGCCAATGGAAGAATTATCGACATTGCGCTCACCGCCGGATACGAAAGTCAGGAGAGCTTTACGCGTTCTTTTAAGAAGGTCTACGACATTACGCCGAATGAATATCGCCGTTTCGGCAAACGAAACCAGTTTCCAGAAAAAATCAAGATTGATTCGGCATACCTTCATCACATCAATGCCAATGTATCTCTTGAGCCTGAAATTTATCAGCAGAAAAAACTGCAACTGGTAGGTGTCACGACAGAATTCTATGGTGTTGAATCAGAAAAAAATAATCTCGGTGAAAAGTTACCACCCTTGTGGGCGTCGTTCTTGCCAAGGCTGAATGAAATCCCGCATCGTATCAATGGAACCGCTTATGGCGTCGTTCGACAAGGGGAGTCGATTGATCCGCAAGGACGCGTTTCACAAAATCAAGTTCCACTGAATAGCGGCTTCTCAGATGCAAACCGGGAAGACTTTGTTGATGGAGTTGATGGAGAATGTCTCGAGTACCTGGCCGCTGTCGAAGTAAGCGCTAGAAGTAATGTACCTGATGGCATGCACTATTTCGAACTACCGGCAGCGGATTACGCTATATTTGAACATCGAGGTGACCCGGTAAATATTAACAACACGGTTAATTACATCTACTCTTCCTGGTTATTGATGTCAGAAAAACGACATAGCTATGGCGCAGATCTTGAGATCTATGGGGACCGGTATGCCATGGACTCCAATGATTCTGTGATGCACTATGCCATTCCTGTTATTCGACAGAAGTAACATCTGCGGACTCAATTGCGCTATTCATACAAGCCATCCATCGTTGTGCTGTCTAGTCCAGGGAGAATATGCCAGCCATCGTGAGAAGCTTGTTGTAACGGACATCACTTCTTATGGGTTCGAACAGGGGCCAGGTTTTAAAGAAATACATTGTGGGAAAGGAATCTTCTTCCACCACACGTTCCATCCAGTAGAAAGTTTTTTCTATTTCTTCCAGGCCAAAATAGACCCAGAACATCGCTTGTGGGTCGATATGCTCTGTTTCTGCGCGATCTTCCAGTTCTTTTGCGGTAAGACGTGCGCCCTTCTTGTCACCTATCATCGCCTGAATGCCTGCAATTGTGCCTTTTTCAAAGTCTGTTTTGTTAGGATTAAACTTGAAGCAGGGTTTCAGTTTTTCCTTTGCTATCTCTAACTCACCTTGTAAGAACCAGGTGCCTGCAATGGTGGCGCGGACGCCGTCGGATAGGAATCCGCTACCTGTAATGGAAAGTGATTTTTCATAGCTCTCGAGAGCAGCATCCAAATCACCTGCGCTAACCTGGGCAGCAGCATAATAAAACCACAGAGCAAAATTTTCTGGATCCTTGTCTATACAATAGCGAAACTCCTGGATTGCAGCATCGACCTTACCCACGGTAAATAGCAAAGTTGCATAGTCAACCACAGGTGATTCAGGATCCAGCGTTCGGACTTTTTTGAAAATGGTGAGCGCTTTCCCATACTCATGGTCTCCTCGCATGAGCTCCGCAAGTTTCAGGAGGATATCTCGATTGTCGGGGTCTAGTTTCACCGCGTGGTCCAATGCGTTACGCGCTAAAGGCTGGGACTCCGTGAGTGGCATTCTGTAGCCCATCCGATTGAGATAGACATCCGCCAACAATACCCAGGCGGACACAAAATCCGGATCGAGCTCCACTGCTTTCTCTGCATGTTGTCTTACCAACTCATGTTCTTCTGCACCCCCGTGGTGCATTTCTCGGTCGTAATGCATTGCCCGTAAGTACTCTTTGTAGGCTTGTGTATTCCGGGTCCGGTTCATGGCCTGATGGGCGATTGTGGTTTCCCACAGAGTGCTCTTAAGCGCGTTGCCAACACGTCCTGCGATTTCGTCCTGGACGTCAAATATCTCTTCAATGGAATTATTGAATGTGCGTGACCAGATTGAAAAACCGTCCGCCGCCTGAATGAGATGTACTGAGACGCGCAATTGCTGACCTGCTTTTCGTACGCTTCCTTCCAGTAGGTATCGAACACCCAGTTGTACGCCGATGGCTCTGGAATCGCCTCCGGTACCGTCTTTAAACTGGAAAGAAGACGTTCTGGATGTGACATTCAGGTCCGGGATTCTGGAAAGAACATTAATGATTTCGTCCGCTAATCCCTCAGCAAAAAATGAATCATCGGGGTCAGGGCTCATGCTTTTGAATGGCAATACTGCAATGGTTTTTTCAGCAGTAAGGTCAGTCGCCGCTAATGGTTGCACGGAGGATTGCTTGTCACCATGGATGATCTGCTGAATGGCATCCAAAATGGTGTTTAGCGCATCTGCGGATCGATCAATAGGCCAATTGATAAGATGCGAAGCTTGTGTTGTCCTGAAAGCCAGTGGTACCTGCACGTCGTCAATAATGATTGGTACCAGTACTTTTCGATTAAGCGCTTCGTTAGCTTCAGCTCGAACCCAATCGGAATTGATTGAGTCCAGCGACCAGATTACGACCACACAGCTTGCTTTCTCTAGTTCATGTTCAATAACCTTATCGAAACTGGTACCAATATCGATTTGACGGTCCCACCAGACGACATATTCCTGACGTTCAAAAATTTCTACCAACGGTGCCACACGTGACCTGTCTTTTGACGAATAACTGATAAAAATGTCAGGCATGGTTTTGTGATATCAGGGTGATAAGGTGCTAGTGTAACCAAATTTCCCATGGAATGCCGCGCCACGTCTCTAACGCACCTAAGGGCTCCTGTTGTGGATGTCAGGTTCGCTGAATTCTTCTATTCGTCATTCGCTATCGCTCACTCCGACTGCCAAAACCGTCACCCGTACGCCTGCCACACTTCTTGCGTGACAAAAACAGGCGTTACTCCTGTCGATGGTCTAGTATAATATCGAGGCTATATAAAAATTTGTAGAAACGTTAGGACGTTTCAATAGATGGACAAGAGGGATTTGAATGGGTATCGCAAAGACAGTCATTTCGTGAATTGAAATCTCATGCCAATGGATGGGCGAATGAAAAGTAAGGCAATAGTAATCGTGAGTTTAGTCGTCACTTTCCTGGTGGGGTATTTGTTCGGCAAGGCTGAAAGTCCTCCCCTTCAATACGATAAGATAGCTCAAAATAGTGACTTTCTGCCCCGAGAGATTGTCGGGGATTCTGTGAGAGCCGGCGAAGAAGAGTCGCCTGTCGCTTATTCCAAGGCCCACAGTAGAAGTATTCTTGCTATCCGAGAGTCCAGCAGTCTTGGGCTCGATTCTCTCATCGAAAAGATTATTTCCTTGTACCGGGACTTACACGGTATCGGGATCCCCGGGTCGGAAATTCAAATTTATCTTGATGCACTGGTTGCGCTTGACCCTCTCGCTGGCATTCAAATGTACCATGCCAATCCTACAATGTTTCGCTATATCACAGGATTTTATAAGAGCTGGATCGAACAAGACATCGGAGGAGCGACAGAATATTATTTGTTGCACTCGAATGACAAGCTTCTCGGCAGGCTGTTGCTGCAATCTGAGGCGTTAGTCGGTTCTTCTCTAATGGTCGAGGTAGAAGCAGCATTTGGCTATGGTGCGGATCAAATTGCTGAAAGACTGATGTTAAGCAAAATTGATCCAGCTGAAGCCTTTGAGTTGTTGGCTAACGATTCAACGCAGTACCAAAGCCTTTATTCTTTGATGCCATATCTAGCCGCCAGCCTCGCGCAACAGGATCTAGGCTATTGGTTAGGGAGAGTACAGGAACTAAAAGAAAGAAGTACCCGTAATAATTTCTATCGTTACTTAATAGCAGCCGAAGCTAAGTTGAATCCGACAGAGCTTTTTTTTCAACTAACCGAAAAATTTCCCGCGGATCACCCAGATAGAGAAGCTGTCATGGGCGCATTTGTTAGTCAAGCCGGAGAAATGTCCAATGAGGTTATTATTGAGTATGCGCGTTCTACAGCGGATTATGATTTGCTGCTGAGTCAATTGTCGAAGCTGGCGAAATCGAATTTGGAGCTTGCGTTAGACATGTTTACGGACATTCCCAATAGCGCATTGTCGTTTCCTAATGTGAGCACCTTCGCGCGGAGTGTTTCTGAAGGTGACGCTAATCTTGTTTACGATTGGGTAACCTCCGTCAGCGACCAGTATCCTGAAATCCGGCGTGCCGTGCTTCGAAACATTAGCCAGCGCGAGCCCGATTTTCTACGAGAAAAACTCGAAACAGAAACAGATGCCGAAATGATTGCCACACTGGTTCGGTATGTTGCACGAGTAGAGGCAAAAATAGACCCGGTTGCCGCGCTCGCGACTTTGCAGTCCTACGCTGATGTTAAATCTTACGATCGGACAATGCGAAATATTACGGATACCTGGATCGAAGATAGTCCAGAGGATTATCTTAACTACGCAATTGACAATAATGAAATAGAGGGGCTCGCGGTCAATGTTAGCTCTGCAGCAATGGTGTGGTATGAGTCAAAACCTGAGGCCGTTATGGACTGGTTGTCGAATGCCGCTGAGGGGGATGTCAGGGATAGAGGATATGTTGGTGTTTCCTTTTCAATTGCACGAAACAGTCCGCGCGAGGCGCTGGCGTTGACCGATTCCATCTCTGGTCCACGAAAAGAGGAGGCAAAAATACAAATCACGGCACGATGGGTGTCGCAAGACAAATCCAGACTGGAAGCTATACTTGCTGAGGTGAAGTTAAAGAAAGAAAGTGAGGAGCGGATTAGACGATACGTAGACAGGATGTAGCAAGTGTAGATGTATGTCCGTCGTGATAACGCCATAGAAGAAGATACCATCGACGATGCGATTTCTGTTCTTGATGGCTGTTCGCATTTCCGATCCGGTAGATGGAAGCAATTGAAATTCCTCACTCATGGTCGGCTACTCGATGAATTAATTGGAATTAATTGGAATTGATTGAAATTGATTCCAGGCTCATCACGGAGGAAACACGCTCTGAAAACTGCGTGTAATAATATAAGAGTTATATTGCCTGTTCCTTCAAGCTATTAAACCAGCGCATCAAACAGCCAATACATTGCTACCCTCTCTGTTGTGAATGATCTCATTACTTGCAGTGGGGTCGTCACCAACCTGCACCAGGGTCTTGCCAAAGTTTCGTCCGGCTAGCATGGCTGAAAATGCCATCGGCGCATGTTCGAGACCCTGCCATAGGTCCTCCTTGTAACAGATAAGACCGTCCCTGATCCAACTGCTCATGTCGCCAAGAAACTGATCCTGGTGCTCTTCTACAAAATTACCAACAAACAGACTGTGAACAGTGACATTACGTTTATCAAAGACAGGTTGACCAATTTCCCGCCAGTGTTTGTGTCCGCTATCTTGCTGTTCATTCCCATACTGGGAGATGAGGCCGCAGAGTGTGATACGAGAATCCCGGTTCAACAGAGGTAATACCGCTTCAAATACTGCGCCACCGACATTCTCAAAGTAAATATCAATCCCATCCGGGCAGGCTCTTGCCAGTTGTTCAGCGAAGTCCTCGTCAGTTCGGTTGATGCATGCGGAAAAACCCAGCGTCTCTGTAACGAAATCGCATTTTTCATCCGATCCGGCGATACCAACAACATGGCAGCCTTTTATCTTGGCGATTTGCCCGGCATTCTGACCAACACCACCGGAGGCAGCTGAGACAACAACAGTTTCGCTGGGCTGCGGCTGGCATTGTAAGTAGACGCCGGAGTAGGCAGTAAGACCCAGCATACCGAGGACGCCCAGAGCTGTTGAAATGGGTGCGAGATCCGGATTTATTTTCCGCGGGAACATATAGTTGAAAACACTGATGTGACGTCCCACCAATCCATAATCCTGCCAACCATTGGTATTGAATAGGATGTCTCCTTCCACAAAATCATCGTGTCGGCTGTGCAGAACTTCGGAAACGGTGCGGCCATGGCAAATATCTCCGACGCTCTCCAAACCGCTTCTACGCCGACCCCATTGATAAGGATCCATTGATAGGTAGATGGTACGTGCACAGAGTTGACCAGGACCGGGCTCCGGTACCTCAGACTCGCTGAGTTCAAAGTCGCCATCGTTTGGCCATCCTTCTGCTGGTGTTCTTGCCAACTTCCACTGTCGGTTTTTCATTTCTGGTTCCTTCGCGAGGATTTAGCGAACTGTGCTGTTAAACGCATCTTTCATTCTGGATAGTCTCCGATCTACAGTTGGCTGAATAGCCAGTAGGTAACGAGGTTAGCAACAACTGATCGGTTGCGGGTAGATTCGTCATCATTCATACCATCGAAACCGTGATCGCCCTGCACGATAGAGACCTTGGTTGATCGATTAACATGGCGGAATAAGATGTCGGTGTTACAAAGTGGATCCTTGTCTCCGGTTATCATGACTTGTAGCAGGCCGTTTGGTTTGTACAGGCTTTTAAACTCGTCGGCTGATCTACAAATAGGTGTTAACAGGATTGCCGGATATGCGTCCTCCAGTGCCACGGCTGCGGCGACTATGCTACCAAGGGATTTGCCTATCAGGACGATATTCTTATCTATTGTTGAACCTTCTTCTAAAGTGTCTCGCAGGTAACTGATGGCGTTCTTCAGGTCGCGAATCTCATTGCCAATGCCTTCACCACGGTCCGTACCTTCGCTGACATAACGCCAGTTGAATCTAAGTGCGCGATAACCAATCGATGCAGCAGCTTCTGCGGCATCTACCATTAACGGCTGATACATATCATAGCCGGCACCTGGCGCGATCACGACAAAACCTTTCGGCGGACCTTCAGGTTCATTAACAATGCCTTCAAGACCAGGTGCAATCTTGATCGTTTCGTCTGCGTAGGCTGTATTCATGGAGAGCAGCAAGTAAAGTAGAAAGCAAAAGCTTCCCGCAATCTTGCCGGGTTTACAAGTGGCGAAACGGACCTTGCCTGAATTCTGAAGAGGGTCATTCATGCTCATCTCTGCTGTAGATAATTTTAGTCTCTAGAGTAGACTATTCGGGCTATAATGCGCCACTTTCACCATCTCTCTCATTAAGGAAGCCAGGCGTTGCAGAAAGTGTTATTGACAGGAGGTCATCATGCCATCTCCTGGTACTGAGGGTGTCGAACGTGGTTATGTCATTCCCATCGGTGGAGCAGAAGAAAAACTTCATGATCAGGCGATACTCAGCCGTTTCGTCGATCTCTGTGGTGCTGACGGCGCCAGAATTGTTGTCATCCCAACCGCCTCAGAACTGGAAGACACAGGCGATAACTATGTAAAGTTATTCCGTGATCTCGGCGCGACAGAAGTTACATCGCTCGTGATCGAGGAACGGGCCGATGCGCAATCCGAAGATCATCTTGCTGATTTGGAGAATGCGACCGGCATCTTCATTACGGGTGGCAATCAACTTCGTCTCTCCACCATTCTTGGCGGGACACCGATTGCACAGGCAATTCGACGTACAAATGCACACGGCACCCATGTCGCTGGGACCTCTGCAGGTGCCGCAATCATGTCTGAACACATGATTGCCGGTGGTGACTCCGGTTCTACACCGAGGCAGGGTTCAGTTAATTTGAGCCCTGGTCTCGGGCTTACCAATCGGTTAGTGATTGATCAGCACTTTCGCCAACGGGATAGGCTTGGCCGGCTACTCTCAGCCATTGCCTATAACCCTTTCCTCATCGGCATCGGCCTGGATGAAGATACAGCAGCATTCATTGATCCAGAAGGGGTACTCCATGTAGAAGGTTCCGGCGCGGTCACTGTTGTAGACCCGAGTGAACTCGAGTATTCGAGCCTGCATAATGCCGGACAAGGCGATACTATTAGTTTGATTGGCATGAAGGTTCATGTGCTGGCGAAGGGTTGTAGCTATTCCATTGCAACCGGTAAGGCATCATTCTCTTAATGGATGCGGAAAGTCGTTAACATTTCAGATTAAATAAATTTACAACCCCGTTTCGATTTGTTGCAGGGCTCTTTTATCGGCATTATCTTACTGGGTTTGGTTGAATGAGCTGTGTTCAGGGGAAAGGGGAAACACCATGAAAATTTTATCCACCAATGTGTACGTTGGACCGAATGTATATGCCAGCTTTCCTGTTATCCGCCATGTCGTTGATCTCGGCATACTGGAACAATGGCCTTCAGGGCGACTCGGAAGCGATTTTACAGACAGGTTGACCGCACTGTTACCTGGCCTTCAGGAGCATGGCTGTTCCTACCGCGAGCCCGGTGGATTCCTGCGTCGGCTGACTGAAGACGAAGGTACCTGGATGGGCCATATCTGGGAACATGTGACGCTGGAATTACAAAACATGGCTGGCTCTGATGTCAGCTTTGGTCGGACACGCGGTGCGGGTGAAACAGGTCACTACAATATGGTGTTCGCCTACAAGCAACGGGATGTTGGCCTGGAAGCGGCGCGGATTGCGCGGCAACTACTGCTGGATTTGCTGCCAGCAGATCTGAAGTCTGAATTGGAGGAATTTATAGAATCCGACTTTGAAGCGGAACAAGATATTGAAAGTTTTATTCATTTTGCACAGCGCAAAGAATTTGGTCCCAGTACAGCATCGCTCGTCGCTGCAGCCCAAGAGCGTGAAATCCCATGGATCAGGCTAAACGAATATTCTCTGGTGCAGTTTGGGCATGGTAAATACCAGCAGCGCATTCAGGCCACCATCACCAGCGAGACCCGCCATATTGCCGTGGAAATTGCTTGTGACAAGGAAGATACGCATAGATTGTTGCGAGATCTCGGTCTGCCGGTGCCGCAACAATATATGGTCTACAGCGAGCGTGAGGCAATTCGCGCCTCCCATCGTATTGGTTTTCCCGTTGTGTTGAAGCCGCTAAATGCGAATCATGGGCGGGGTGTTTCTATTAATCTTGAAACCGATGAACAAATCAAAATCGCATTTGTTAATGCAAAGGAAAATGGTACCGGTCGAGCTGTGTTGGTCGAGAGTTATGTTCTTGGCTTTGACCATCGAATGTTGGTCGTTAATGGTGAACTGGTCGCCGTTGCCAAACGTGTTCCTGGCCATGTAGTCGGTGATGGCAAAATGACGGTTACGGAGCTTGTGGATGAAGTTAATGACGACCCACGCCGTGGTATTGGTCATGAGAAGGTGCTGACTCGACTGGAGTTTGACCATCAGGCAGAAAGATTATTGGAAGAAGCCGGTTATGCCGCAGACACAGTGCTTGAAAAGGGAGATATTTTTTATCTGCGCTCTACCGCCAATTTATCCACGGGTGGTACTGCCGTTGATGTCACCGATATTGTTCACCCGGACAATCGCGAGATGGCCGTGCGCGCCGTGAAGGCCATTGGCCTTGATGTTGGCGGCGTCGACTTCTTGTCCGATGACATTTCAGATTCCTACAAGGATGTTGGTGGTGCCATTGTTGAAGTCAATGCTGCGCCCGGTTTCCGTATGCATGTGGCGCCAAGTGAAGGACAATCGAGAGATGTCGCCGGTAAGGTAATGGACATGTTATTTGAAGTTGGTGCCCCGACCCGTATTCCAATTGCTGCTATCACAGGAACCAACGGGAAAACCACCACATCGCGCATGCTCTCCCATATCATGAAAGCTGCCGGTCATGTCGTTGGTATGACATCGACAGATG
>CAZAZB010000061.1:0-4615 GCA_964489485.1 uncultured Pseudomonadales bacterium
AATTTCGGTCTCGCCAGTAGGTTGTGTCCTTGTCCTCTGATTCAAAATCGCCGTTAATGTCAGCGATGACTTCTGCCGGTGTTCGACCAGATATTTCCGCCGTGACATAGACCAGTGGGCGTAGATCCTTATGGTGAATTGCCTGATCAACCTTACGCATCTGAAAGGCGCCGAGTTCTCCTATTGAAACGAGAGAGGCAGGCGCACTATCAAGTCCTTGTGGACCGCCTTGTTTTCTCAGGTCTTCCTGACTCGCCACCTGAAGCCGGTGAAGATCGCTTTGACTGGAACGCTCGATAAGAGGGAGTCGCATGGTGATGGGTAAGGGAACAGTTTCTCTTGGGAAGTTCAGATAACTCACGACAGAGCCCCCGTTGGCGATGCGCAAAGTTTCGTTAATATCATGAACAGATATACCAGAGATTGCTGCTTTCTCCCGGTCGGTGATAAAGCGCATCAGGGATTGAGGTTCCTGCATGGTTGAATCTACCTGCACGACATGGGATTCAGCCTGCATACGGCGCTTGACAATTTCGGCCGCAGGAAAGAGCGCAGCATAGCTCGTTGTCCTGTCGCCATAGACCTCCGCAACAAGAGTGTCCATCACCGGAGGGCCCGGCGGAACCTCAATGACTTTGATGTTAGCAGGGGTTGCTGTTTCCTGCAGAAGGTTCCTAAGGCGTAGAACCACTGCGTGTGATTGGTGAACACGGTTTTCTTTGGGGACCAGTGTTACCCGGAGATCAGCCAGATGTGGCGCTACTCGCTGGTGATAACGGCGAACCATGCCGTTGAAGTCATTCGGAGAGGGTTCGCCGACAAAGGCTCCCACTGCATAAACTTCAGGAAGCCGCCTGGCGATCGCTGCGACTCTCTTTGCTTCTGCCGCAGTCGCTTCCAGGGTCGACCCTTCGGGCATGTCGATTAGTATTTGTAACTCACTTTTATTATCGAATGGTAGTAACTTCAGAGGAACCATTCTCATTAAGGGGAGGAGTGATGCGATGACGAACAAACCGAGTATCAGGTAAAGCAATTTCCTTGCCTGGTGTTTACTGGTAAGAAATGGCGCCACCATTCGGGTATAAATGTTGAGCAGTGGTAGTGAGTCATCTCTGGATTTAACTGGCTTGAGGAACTTTTTTGCTAACCAGGGTGTAACCAGAAACGCGACGATAGTACTGATCATGACACTAACGGGTACGTTAAAAGCCATAGGTGCCATATAGGGGCCCATCATGCCTGTAATAAAAGCGAGTGGTATGAACGCCAAAACGATAGTAATTGTAGAGACAATTAGTGCCACTTTAATTTCACTCATGGCAAGGATGATTTGACGTTTTACATTATCACTTCCTTTTCTGAGGAAGCGCTCAATATTATCGACGCCCGTAATGGGGTCGTCGACGAGCAGACCCAACGATAGTATTAAGGCGAATAGAGTTACACGGTTAATCGTATAGCCGAATGCGTAGTCCAAAGTCAGCGTAAAGCCATAACAAATAGGTACAGCAAATGCGACGACCATTGCATGACGCCAGCCAAGGAATATACCGATGAATACGACGACGGTGAGAACTGCGAAACCGAGGCTAAGAACAAGGTTGTTTACCTTGTCATCGGCGGTTTCACCATAGTCTCGCAGCACTTCGATATGGACTTCAGGAGGGAGTATTTCAGCCTGTAGTTCCATCACTAGCTGATGGACATCTTCAGCGACCCGGACGGCATTCGAACCGCGTTTCTTCGCGACACTGATGGTAACCATAGGGGCGTCATTTGCTTGTTTGGCAGGATGACCTTGCCCAAACTCGAGCCATTGGTGGTGTGTCGCGAGTTCCATGCCATCGATAACGGTCGCGACATCTTTCAGGTGAACCGGGATCCCGTTAATCACATTGATGACCGAGGAGGCCAGCTCGTCAACTGAACGGAAACTATCACCGCTCTCAAGCAGAATCACTTTGTTGTTGAATGCCATATTTCCGGCACTAACGAGTTCATTGGAAACCCGTAGTGCCGATATGATGTTTTGAACGGTGGTCTGTCGTGCGGCCATTGCTTCAGCATTGAGCTCGATTCTGACCGCTCTCTGCCTCCCGCCAGTGACATTCACTTCGTTGGTATTCTGGATACCCTGAATAAAGGTCGCGACTTCATCAGCCATTCTGCGGAGTTGGTAGTCAGAATAGAGAGAAGGATTTTCACTCCATAAACCCAGCAGGATGATCGGTATATCATCAACTTCAATGGGTTTTACCTGCCAGTCACTAACCACCGCAGGGATAAGGTCCTGGTTGGAAAGCACCTTGTTGTAGGTGTTAAGAAGCGCATCTTCTCTGTTCTCACCGACAAAAAACCGCAGCGTTACCTCCGCTTTTGCGGTACTGGAGGTAGAATACACGTGCTCAACGCCACGAATTTGCGCGAGCAATTTTTCGAGGGGGGTCGTTACCTGCCTATCAACTTGAGCAGCTTCGAGACCGGGTGCCGTAACAAGGATCGACACCATCGGTACGACAATCTGGGGTTCTTCTTCTCTGGGCGTTAGCTGGAGCGCCAGCAGGCCTGCAAAAATCCCTCCAACCAGAAGAACCAGGGGAATCCCACCGCGAAGTGTCCGATCAATTAGCGCTTCGAACATGGTCGTTGTCGAGAACTATTTTGAGGCTATTCTTTGGACCAACCCTGATACCCACCAGCCATGGAAGTCACATTAGAAAAGCCCATGTTCTGTAGGCTCTGGGCAGCGAGCGCGGATCGTCCTCCAGATTGACAATAAAGAACGATACTCGTGTCTGCTTTTTCTTTGACTGGATGGCTTTCGCACTGAAGCGCGGGATGGGTGTGTATCATAAACTCGATCAGTCCCCTGGGAATATTGACAGATCCCGGGATATTTCCTTTTTCATATTCACCGGGCTCTCGGACATCAATGAGGACACATTGGCCATCGTGGCAATAACCTTCACAAGCTATCTCTGTAATCTCGCTCATGGCCTCAGCGACAAGTTCTAGTGGCAACTTCGACATTCAATTCTTCCTTCTTGTTTTGATGCGTGGGTGTTTGTCGGCATCTTAACCTAATTGCATCGGGAATCATTAAATGGTGAAACAAATTGAGTTTAACTGGGTCTTCTCTGATGTAGACAGATTTTCTGGACAGACGACAAAACAAAATCGAGAAAAATTCGATCAGGGGTACTGAATGATAAAGCGACAATGGTTGCTGATTGCAGGACTGGTTTGGAGCGCTTGCCTGATGGCCGAAGAACCGGTCAGCAAGAGTTTTTTCGGCAACGTGGCGGTTGGCGGTATGGATGTGATCGCCTATCGTCAACAAGAATCGGGTCGCCATGAAACGAAGGAAGGGAAATCCAGATTTACCGTAGAATGGCGGGGCGCAAAGTGGCGTTTCATGAATCAGACAAACGCTGATCTATTTCGTGCTGATCCTGTTGAGTATGTGCCTACCTACAATGGATTCTGCGCCAATGCATTGAGTCTGGGCAATGGGCTGGTAAAAACAGACGGGACTCATTGGCAGATATTTGATGGCCAATTGTTTCTTTTCTATTCCAGGGAAGGCCGTCAACGTTGGTTAGAAGGTGACTATCTGGCCTACAAGCGTGAGGCAGACAATGCATGGAAAACAATACTGGAGAAGCAGCAAGAGTAACTAACGTTGGATGAGATTGTTAATCCTCTTCCACATAATTGGCATCCAGCGTCAGGATGTAGGCAACAACATCTTCAATACTACCCTCTGGAATCGCCATTGCCATGGGGCGCATGACCTGGCCATTCTCGTCATCTGCATGTGTTCCCCGGATGCCTGCCCGAAAGTTTTCCAACTGGGTTATTAAATACCAGTCAAATTGTCCGGCGAGTTTTGGTGCTTCAAAATCTTCACCGCCCTGACCTTGTTCGCCGTGACACATAGCGCATACATCCTCAAACACTTCGGCTCCCTTTTTCAGGTCGGGACCTGCGCTGGCGGGGAGCGAGATGCTGACTAACAGCGCGCTGACAAAAAGAGTGATGGGTGCAACAACGGATATTGCAATGCCCCCTGGTGTTCTGGACATCTGTTATTTGCCTGACTTGGCTTTGATATAGTTTTGTTGCACGACTTTTTCCGAGTAGGCTGTCAGCGCAGCAAGATCCTCGGAATCCCATGCCAGTGGCTGTGATTTCATCGGCACGACCATACAAAACTGCACCATGCCTTCAGTGGTAACAGAATCCAGCTTGGCTTTCTTGTTAACCATCTTCACAGAGTGAGGGTAGTTGTCCATAAATGTTTTCTTGAACATTTTGGTCGGTGTTTTGTGGCAACTCGAACAAGCAGTTTTACCCTTCTTGCTCAGACTCTTGTCATTCCATAGCTGTTCTCCCTTCGCCAGAAGATCAGCAGACTCACCGTTAAAAGCGGTTGAGCCTTTTGGTCGAACGATAAGCGCACTATCGATACCCGCGGCATAGATGCTTCCTGATGCGACTATAGCGAGAGCGGCGAGCGTAGATACGGTAATCAGTTTTTTTAACATTTCACTTCCTTTTAGTTAGTTCCTGTCCATAAATACACAATTTTGAACATTTCACACCGTCCGAT
>CAZAZB010000061.1:4715-13913 GCA_964489485.1 uncultured Pseudomonadales bacterium
AAAGATGTTAGATCTAAAAATCAATAACTTACAAAGGAAATAACCGCAGTGATCTCCATTTCTGGACAAGAACTAGTTAGTTCCTGTCCATAAATACACAATTTTGAACATTTCACACCGTCCGATAAAGATGTTAGATCTAAAAATCAATAACTTACAAAGGAAATAACCGCAGTGATCTGCACTTCAGCACAAGAACCAGTTAGACCCGGTATAAAGACCGGACAAGTCGAAAAAAGGTGTCATTATTACTGAGAGTGACCTGATCGACTACCTTGCGGCGATACACTCAATCTCCACACTGCCGCCTAATGCCAGCCCATTGGCTCCGAGAGCGCTACGGGCCGGTCTATGGTCGCCCAGCGCTTCAAGATAGGCGATATTCATTTCTCCCCACTCATCCATATTGCCGAGAAAGATTGTGCATTTCGCGATCTTGTCGACACTCGATCCATACTTTTCAAGAATGGCGATGATATTTGCCATTGCCTGCCGGGTTTCAGCTTGTACACCGCCTTTAACCAGTTTGAGTTCACCAGGTTTTGAGCCAATCTGACCAGAAAGAAAGAGGAGATCGCCGACGGCTACTGCCTCGGAGAAGGGCAGGTTTAGTTCTCTGGTTTTGTCAGCACCCAGCACTTCAATAGATGATGCACTTGTGTCTTGTGCGGTTAAGGCATTTGCCAGGAGGAACAGGATCGAGAATATGAGAGGGGTAAGCTTTTTCATTTTTTAGGTACCAGGTTGTGGAGGAAGAATTTGACCATTGCTTTATCGGACTGCCTGCGCGACTTTTTATTACTTTTTATCAACACCTGTCCCCCCTTGCCTTGATGACTGAACGGATCGGTGACTTCTATCGGGTCTGCCGATGTATTGAAAGCGTGGTGGCTACGGGGATAGATAGTAATTTCTACATTTTTCTGATCTTTCTCATCTAACGATTTTTTCCAGTCACTACACGATGTGGGTGTATCGTAGGCATCAAGTTCCCCTGAAAGAATGCGCAAGGGTGAGTCGATAACATCATCCAATTCATATTCTGGCACCTTGTTGTAAACCCAGCAAACAGGGTAAAAAGCGACATTTGCAGCAAATTGATTGCCACCTGATAGTGACTCAAGGTAGGCCGTGCTTCGGGATAACATGGCAACCACGCCTCCCCATGAAAAACCTAACAATCCTATTCTATCCGGATCAACACCATCAAGATCTACCAGGAACGATAATGCTGCAAACACGTCAGGCAGTGTTTCTGGCACTGTGTTTGGTCGGCCCATCGATAGTCCCATCCAGCCACGAGCCGCCCATAAGTCGATTTCAAGTGTGACGAAGCCCGCATCGTTCAGCGTTCGTGTGTGTAGTTCACCCCGCGAATCAATGCCACCGGAGCCATGTACAATCAGTACGGCCGCGCCATTGTGGGAGGTCATGGGGTAGTTCAATTTTGCGCCTAGCGACCAGCTGTTGCCGCCGCTAGAGACAGGTATTGAAATATAGGATGCGCGTGTGTCGCTGGCGAAACTGGTTGATGCAAACAGGGACAGCAGCAGAAAGACAAGTAAAGGAAGTCGAGATGAAGATCTATACATATTTTATCCTCGCAATTTATTCGAGCTATTTGGTTTAGAGAGCGTCGTACCAGGGTTTTAGATCGAGGCCCGGATATCGGTGGGCGGTCCATTTCAGATTACGTTCGCTCCAATATTCATGCCCCGGCATTGGAAATCCAAGGATGCCTAGTTGTTTTAATGATAAGGAACTAATAAAGGGCCCCCAGTTGTGCACGCCTTTTCGAGGCCAGGGATTGCCGCCAATCCAATCGGCATCGGATTTCCGGAAACTGAGATTATAGAGAAATCGAGAGCCACCGGCTTCCGTCATATTGGTTCCCTTGTGAACAACATCACTGCTATAGACCAGGAGCGACCCTTTATCTCCTTGCGCATATACGGCATTGCTCTCCAGTTCATTCTGTTTTTCCTCGCTGATATCAGGTTTGCTCCCTTGTGGAAATGCAAAGCTCATGAGAGGAATATCCTGTGTAATTGTTCTGCTGACGATTTTTGTTGCGCCCAGCGTGGGTCGCACATCAGAGAGAAAAAGAAACATTTGAACCTGGAAGTACCCTCTGTCTCTATCCGGCGGCAGCATCGTATGGTTTGTATAATCAACATGCCATGCCTGTTCATAGTTGGTGACGCCGGTGTACTTGGCGAAGGTCTCTGCCTGGTACAAGCGGACGTCTCCCGATGCCAGAGCCGTTTCTGCGACGGATGTAATACTTTCATGCAAGGCGAGTTTATTCAGGGCATTTCCTTCAAAGGGTGCCTCAACAAGCCCGGCAAACTGTTGACGTCGAAATGCAGGATCATCGACGGGTTTTGATGGATCTTCTGCCTGGTGAAATACAGCGCTGAGTCCGGATAGATCTCCCGCGTGATACTGCTCCGGCGTCGGAAATATGCGAAACAAATCAGGTGCCACAGCATCGATTTCTTCACCTGAAACAACATTCGGTAGTAACACCCAACCGTGTTCATCAAAATGCTTTTTCTGTTCGTTGTTCATCTTGTGGATTCTAGCTTATTTCGTAGAAGATCAGGTCTTGACAGTGTTATTGAGTCAGCACCAAGAGCGAGTGCCTGATCCATCGCGCTGTCTGTGGACGCAACACCCCAGAGGTTAACGGAGAGACCGAGTGCCTGTGCTGCCTGAACGTCGTTTTGTGTGGCATCATGTACATAAGGTCCCCAGCCTGATCCACCTGCCGCAAGAATGGCAGCAGGAATAGAGCCGCCAAATGCAGCTGGCTTGAATCTACCGTATAACTCGTCTGGCTCAACCAGACCGAGCTTTTGGTTAGCGGTGACGATATAGGCGGGGTTGATCGTCAGGAAATCTGTTTGAATGTCTGGGCAGATCTGTTTTGCGGCAACCAGCAAATCCCATTCAAATGCCAACAGGACAATGTGCTGGGTCAGGTCTCTGTTCCGTGCCAGGTCCAGAACGGTCTGAAGAAGTTGATCTGGGTCGGAGCTGATGTCTCGTTGAAAAGGTGTGGTCTTTAACTCAACCCATATTTCAGTCTTGACTTTTGATTGTACTTCGCTCGATTGATGACTGGAATAACAGGAGAGAAAGCTATCAAAAGTCGGTACGGTCTCTCCATCGATTGGACCATAGTCTGGATATTCGTTTTCTTCAGGTGAGCCTGGCCGATATCGGCCAATATCGAAGTTCTGTATTTCCTTCAAGGTTAATTCACCTAGCGGCGGTCCGGCATGATCCAACCAGTTGCCTGATGCATCACGGGTCGTCCGTTTATTCAGAAGATAGTCGTGTTGGATAACGGCATAACCATCTTTACTGAGGTGTATGTCGAATTCGATTCCGCCATATCCCTGTATAAGACAATCTTCAAAACCGCTGAGTGTATTCTTTGGGAACAATCCAGCAGCACATTCACTGGCAATCACTTTTGGGATCACAAGAACCTTCCTGGAGAAATAGCATCTATCAATGGGGTCAATTCCTCGTCTGGGAAAATTGAACTATCACCGGTGATGAGATGTGCCGCTAGATCAGCGAGGGCAGGGCAGGACTGAACCCCATAGCCTCCCTGGCCCGCTAACCAGAAAAAGCCCGCTGACCGGGGATCAAATCCTACAACAAATGACCTGTCTTTTGAAAAAGTGCGAAGACCCGCCCAACTTTGATTGACCGTTTTGATTTCGAGATCAGTAATCTGTTGGATTCGATCTACTATGATCGCAATATCAAGTTCCTCTGGCTGCGCATCGCAGGGTTCACAAGGTGTTTCATCTGCGGGTGAAATGAGAATTTGTCCTGCATCGGGTTTGAAATAAAATTGTTCATCAACATCGATCGTTAGCGGCCAGGTGGATATGTCTAGATCGGGTGGAGGGTCTATCAGAACCGCAGTCCTTCGAAGAGGGCTCAGCCCAACCGGCTTGACACCTGCACTTAATGCGACGAGATCTGCCCAGGCGCCCGCAGCATTCACAATGATGGGTGCCTTGTATTCTGTCTCATGGGTATGCAAAGACCAATATCCCTTACGTCTTTCCAGGTTATCCACTTGAACGTCCGTGACTAAATCGCCACCCGCCAATCGAAATTGTTTTAAGAAGCCTTGTAATATCGCATCAACATCCAGATCCCCACCATTTGGGTCGCAAGCCCCATTAACCACCATGTTGGTATCAATGACTGGCACTCGCTCCTGTAATTGGGAAGCATCCAGCTGAATAAGATGAGGGTTTTCTTTGACCAACTGTTGAAGAGAATTCTGCTGATTAGCGTCGGCCACAAAAAGAGAGTCTCTTGGATGAAGAAGAGATACTTCAGAAAAATTATCCGGTGGCTGACGAAAAAATTGTTCGCTAGCCGCTGTTACTTTGCGGACGACATCGTTCCCATAGGTAGGCGCAAAATAGGCAGCGGATCTTCCGGTTGAGTGGTATCCGGGCTGTTTTTCCATTTCCAGAATTTGGACCCTGCACTGACCTGACAGTCTTGCACCAAGTGAGACTCCGGCGATTCCTGCTCCCAGGATAATGACATCTACGGGCATAACAATTCGACTCTTGTTTATGAAATTTTCAGCTACCTTAGTCAGGCACCTGCTATGGTACCCTAAGCGCTTGCCACAAATAAGGTCGATTCAGGCAGAGCATTGGTAGCAAGTAGCAGAGGTCCTCTAAGTGCATAGAGTTGAGAAGTTTCTCGGGTTTCTTTCCCGCCCATTGACGGTGATTGTGCTGCTGATATTGTATTTGATTTTTCTCCTTGCCATTTTTCCGGCGTTGGGAAAAGACACTGCCGCTGCACAGCCCATTGATCTGGCATTTCACTATACGGTTGAAGAGGTATATGGCTGGATTGAACGCTATGGGGAAACGGGTAGACGGGCATACATGGTGGGTGAGCTCACCGTAGACCTGATTTATCCGCTGGTCTATACCTGTTTGTTCGCAGGGTTGATCGGGTTTTTTACGCGTTTTCCAGACGGGGGTAAATACCGATGGCTGGCCATCTCGCCAGCACTGATCTGGCTATTCGATCTGTTTGAGAACATCGGTATTGTCACCATGCTCTATTCTTACCCAGATCAACTTCATGGCGTCGCACGGGTGACATCCTGGTTTACGACGATCAAGTGGACCCTTGCATACTCGGTCATTGCATTGACGCTGGTGTTGGGCGGCCGATTCATCATCGGAAAATTCCACCGCCCTGCCACCTAAAATGGATTGACGGTGTAGCCTTTTTGCTGGAGTAACGCATGTGTGGTCATTGCAGATAGTGACATAATGACGCCGTCCTGAAGCTCATCTTTCTCTATTTCGAAAAACCCCGCTGTTTGCCCGCAAACAGTCACTTCCACACCCTTGTCCATTAATTTCTCCAGCAGTTCATGGTTCGGATTATTCTGCATGAATCGTTCATCGTACGCCTCGTTACTGAGTGTGTCATAGGCTGCTTTACCGTGTATAACGAGCGCCAGTTGTAAATTTTTAGCGGGAACCCCATTTGCCGCGTGCATGTTGATAAATCTCGCCAGAGAATCAAAACTGCGGTTAACTTTATCGCTGGAGCCCTGACTGCCAACGTCAAATGCAACCTTGAAAACAGTTGATGTATCCACCGGCTCGTTTTGATCCACTGCCGTATGCTGGCCATATCCTTTGATGAGAGGACCATCCCTGAAGGAATTTTCGTCTGCAGATGAAAGGCTTGATATTGAAAGAAAAGCAGAGAATAAGGTAACTGAATAAAATTTGGCGATCATGAGATTCCTGGGAATAGTGTCCGGTTTGTCATTGAATGTTTTCGATTGTACATTGAAATCAATATTTAACAGGACGTTGTTTTCCAGTAAGTTTTTATTCAGAGACTATTTAATGGCTAAACCCGGCAGATCCAAACGGCGAAAGCCTGGAATTGTCGCCAGTGCATCAGCTTTCCTAAAGAGCCTTCAGCTATCTTAAAGAGCCATCAGCTTTCCTAAAGAGACATGTGCAATCGTATTTATCAATCATTACGATTAATTCTTTTCGTTTGCCAAATAACCTATATTCCCTAGACTGTCATCAACCGAATTTGAGAAAGTGGGTTATTGCCAATGCCAAGAATGTCTTTGTGCGCTTTACTTTTCCTGCTGACCAGCACTGTTTATGCAGAGCCTTTAGGGCTCCCCCCGGTGCCAGTGCCTGCCGACAATCCGCAGACAGCTGCAAAAATAAAATTGGGCGATCGCCTTTTTAACGATTTACGTTTTAGTACAACCGGGGAAGTTGCTTGCGCCACCTGCCATGCCGCAGACAAGGCGATGACAGATTCTCCACTGGCTACATCAGAAGGGATTAACAAGCTCACCGGTACACGGAATGCACCGACAGTGTTAAATTCGGCGTATAACAAGACCCAGTTCTGGGATGGCCGGTCGCCTAGCCTCGAAGACCAGGCGCGTCATCCGTTCCTGAATCCCGTTGAAATGGGATTGGCCAGCCATCAACCAATCATTGATGTTATTCGCAGCGACCGACAATATAAGCGGGAATTTAAGCGAGTATTCGGTGCGAAACCTGCTGAAATAACCATTGAGCACGTGATCAAGGCAATTGCTGCTTTTGAACGGACCCAGATTACCGGTGATTCACCCTTTGATCACTACTATTTTGCTGGTGAGGCTACCGCCATGACGGATTCAGCGATTCGTGGCTTTGATGTTTTTCTAAATCAGGGCCGCTGCGTTTCCTGCCACACGGTCGAGCAGGATCATGCAATATTTACTGATCACAAATTTCACAATATCGGGGTAGGCATCAATGGCATCGAAACTCGCGTGCCTCAGTTGGCCGGTGCCTTCCTTCGTGCCAAGAATCAAGGGGCCGATGTTGATATCGCTGTGCTTACAGATCCAGATGTGTCTCATCTGGGACGATTCGTGGTGGATGAAGAGCTCACCTCTATGGGGGCGTTTAAAACCTCAACGCTTAGAAATATTGCAGCCACAGCGCCCTATATGCACGATGGCAGCCTCAAGACCCTAAGAGAGGTTGTCGTTCACTACAACAATGGTGGGGTGACAGATGCTAATCAGACTGCCAATGCCTTTCTCAGCGGTGGCATTCGTCCACTCGATTTGAGTGAACAACAAATCGATGATCTCGTTTCGTTTATGGAAGCCCTGACGAGCCCGGGTGTATTAACAAACAAAAATTCAGGAGGGCAGTAATCATGACCAGCAGACGAAGTTTCATCAAGGGAAGTGCAGCCGGACTTATCGCAGGTGTTATGCCTGTCAGCGTCGTTAATCTCGCCTTTGGTAATGACCAGCAAGACATCTCATTTGCCTATATTTCCGATTCCCACATCCAGCAGATCAAAGGCAACAAGTTTGTCCGAAACTGGGATAGAGGTTTGATGAAGGCTGTCGCCGAGGCTAACCTGCTTGACCCGAAACCGGATTTTGTCATCTTCGGTGGTGACCTTGCCCAACTAGGAAGTAAAGCGGAACTTGACCATGGCGCTGAACTATTGTCGGCACTGGATGCGACGCCGAGAATGGTCATGGGTGAACACGACTACTATCTCGATCTAGGCGACTACTGGAGCGATCTATTTGGCGATAAGTACTACAGTTTTGATGTAAAAGGGGTTCATTTTATTGTCTTGAACAGCATTCTGACCTACGACGAATGGACTTTTGATCGATGGGACAGTGGTGAACGCCGAATGAATGAAATGGCAGGCCTGGATAATCCTAACGGGTCTCCTTTTATGGTTGGCGAAAAACAACGGAAATGGTTGGCAAACGACTTGAGTAAGGTGAATCATGATACGCCCGTCGTTGTATTTTCCCATTCGCCCCTCCAGAAGATATATAAGGGATGGAATTTTTGGACTGAAGATGCCGAGGAGGTCCAGGCGCTACTCGCGCCTTTCAACAAGGTTAATGTGATGTATGGTCATGTTCACCAGATTCAATATAACCAGATCGGGAATATTGCTTTCAATTCAGTGATGGCCACTGCCTGGCCCTGGCCCTATCCGTCAACCTATTCGAAGGCGGAATCCCATTTACCCGTCATGACAGTGGAGATGAACCGCGCAGACCCGTTTAACGAAAGGGATGCTACCGGTTGGCAATTGGTCGATGTCCACTCTGGACGGGTAGATGTTAATTTCAACCTTTATGGTAACCAGAATCGTTCTGTGAAATTTAACGAGACAAAAAACCAGCCGGAAGATACCCGATATAGCACCCATTCAAGAACACCTGCACAAAAGCACTATTAGGAATATTCCCTATGAACAAATTGAAGAAGGTTCTTATCATATTTGGTTTCTCCCAGATAGCTCTGGTACAGGTAGCGCTGGTCCAGGCAGACGAGTTCAAGCAGGCAGAACTGGAACGTTGGCAAGGACAGTTCGACAGTGTGGCGGATGAGGGCAGAAAGCTTTTTACCAGCCCCGAACTAGGCTCAAACGGTGTTGCATGTGCACAGTGCCATCCGAATGCTGCCAATACTCATCCAGAAACCTACCCAAAGTTTCAAAAACAACTAGGTAAGGTCGCCATGATGTGGGAAATGGTAAACTGGTGTATTCAAAACCCGCTTGAGGGTATGCCCCTTGATGCAGATGACCCGGAAATGATCGCCATTCATGCTTATATTAAGAAAGAACGTAGAGGCGTAGCATTGGACCCGGGCCGTCACTAGTCTCTGATCTAATCAGGATGCAAGACAGGTGAACGCCTGGCACTAGAACTGTTAGAGCTGCTAGAACTTGAATTTAGTGTCAATCTGAACACGGTTGTAATCCTCTTCGACACCCAGATTGCCATGCCAAAGTCTACTTCTACATTCTGTAGCAGTGTTGCGATCATGGCGATTCTGCCGCGAATTCTGTTTCGGTCCCTGTTTGCCTGATCTTCAACCAGGATATCCTCGTAGCGATAACGAAAGTCGCCTTTCCATTTGAGATCATCAGTCCATGATGATTGAGTCGATGCGATGGATTGTTTTTCAACAATCTCGGATACCTTGTCACTGGTCGCACGCAGCGCCACATTTTCCGCTTATAGGGAATGTACCCTTTGCATCAGTGCCATCAGGTCAGATTTGAGTTCGGCGAATTCATGGTCTGTTACCGCGGCGTGTACGG
>CAZAZB010000062.1:0-3520 GCA_964489485.1 uncultured Pseudomonadales bacterium
AAAACCACGCCGCGCGAGATCGTACTGGAGCGCAAGTTCTTCAACACCCAGGCCAGCGGTAACAACAAACCCGCCGACATAGTCTTTGATATTCAGTTCGGCAGGCGCCACATAGTCTGCAAGGCAAAAATTTGGCTGTTGGCTGGGCTTGTCTGTTTGCTGCCGGAGATGATGCAGGTGGAAAGCAACCTCGTTACGCGATTCATCCAGATACACATCAATATCATCATGATTGACATTGCTGGCAGGCCAAAACCCGATGACGGCTTTCGCCATCACCTTGTTGTTGCCAACGAGTTGCTTCAGCATATCCTGTGCATCTTCGAAGAGATTTGTTGCCGCTTCCCCTACCACAGGATCTTCGAGTATCTTTGGATATTTGCCTGCCAGTTCCCAGGTGATAAAAAATGGTGTCCAGTCGATGTAGTCGATAAGCATATCTAATGAAACATCATCGATGACCCTGGTTCCCAAAAAGGAAGGAACGGGTGGCCGATAATCAGTCCAATCGATAACCTGCTTGTTAGCAATCGCTTCCCCATAAGAAAGTGTATTGCCCTTGGGCTTTCTGTTTTTGTTTCGTTCGCGTATTTTTTCATACTCTTCACGAAGTTCCTGACAAAATGCGGGTTTTGATTCCTCACTCATCAATCGGGTTGCGACGCCGACGGCTCGCGAGGCATCGGTCACATAAACAGTGGCATCGTTCGTGTAGCAGGGCTCTATTTTGACTGAGGTATGTGCTTTGGATGTTGTGGCACCGCCAATCATCAAGGGTAAATTAATATCGAGCCTTTGCATTTCAGATGCAACGTGAACCATCTCATCAAGAGAGGGGGTAATTAGACCACTGAGGCCTACTATATCTGCTTTTTCTTCAATCGCTGCTTTAAGAATTTTGTCAGCAGAAACCATCACGCCGAGGTCAATCACATCATAGTTGTTACATTGCAGTACAACACCGACAATATTTTTACCGATATCGTGCACATCCCCTTTAACCGTCGCCATTAGAATTTTGCCTTTGGAGACAGATGCCGCGCCTTTTTCGTCCTCGATAAAGGGAATCAGGTGTGCAACTGATTGCTTCATCACACGTGCGCTTTTAACGACCTGGGGCAGGAACATTTTCCCTGCACCAAAGAGATCACCGACGCGATTCATGCCTTCCATCAGGGGACCTTCGATAACATGGATCGGCCGGTCAAAGGTTAATCTGGCTTCTTCGGTATCTTCGACAATGTATTTGTTTATGCCCTTGACCAGCGCGTGCGCCAGTCGTTCGACGACAGGTGCTTCTCGCCAACTTAGATCGTCAGAGGCTGTTTTTGTTGAACGCCCTGCAAATTGTTCTGCGACTTCCAGCAGACGTTCCGTTGCATCGTCACGACGATTGAGAATGACATCTTCGATGCGGTCACGAAGGTCCCTGGGAATTTCTTCGTAAATTGTTAGTTGACCCGCATTGACGATGCCCATGGTCAGCCCGGCATCAATCGCGTGATAGAGAAACACAGCGTGGATGGCTTCACGCACCATGTTGTTACCACGAAAGGAGAATGAGACATTGCTGATGCCGCCAGAGATACTGGCGCCGGGTAGATTTTCTTTAATATAGCGGCAGGCATCAATAAAATCTTTGCCATAAAGATTGTGTTCTTCAATGCCTGTGGCGACGGCAAATACATTCGGGTCAAAAATAATATCTTCAGCTGGAAAACCAACTTCATTCACCAATACATCATAGGACCTTTTGCAGATTGCCTTTTTACGCGCCAGCGAGTCAGCCTGGCCATCTTCATCGAATGCCATCACGATTACTGCAGCGCCGTACTTCATACAGAGACGCGCTTTGCTTTTAAATTCTTCATTACCTTCTTTCAGACTGATTGAGTTGACAATGGATTTACCCTGAAGACATTTTAACCCTGCCTCGATAATCTCCCATTTGGAAGAATCTACCATCACCGGCACACGGCTGATATCAGGCTCCGATGCAATGAGATGAAGGAAGTGAACCATTGCAGCCTGTGAATCCAACATGCCTTCATCCATGTTGATATCAATTATTTGCGCGCCATTGTTGACCTGTTGCTGTGCAACGTGGAGTGCTTCCTCGTAGTCCTCTTCGCGTATGAGCCTTGCAAATTTTGCAGAGCCAGTGACATTGGTTCTTTCACCAACATTAATAAACAGCGAGTCATCCTGAATAGTGAAGGGCTCCAGACCGCTGAGCAGACACGCCTTGGGAGTGATGCTGGGCTTCCGTGCAGGGTAGTTTTTTGCGATCCTCGCGAATTCGCTAATATGCTCCGGGGTCGTACCGCAACATCCGCCGATGATATTGACCAGCCCGCTTTGCAAATATCCATCCATACACTCCACCATGGTTTCAACGGTCTCATCGTATTCACCGAACTCATTCGGTAGACCGCGATTTGGATAGGCACTGATATAGCAGTCTGCTGTTCTGGATATTTCTTCAATGTAGGGTCGTAGCTCATCTGCGCCAAGGGCACAGTTGAAACCAACACTAAGCGGCCTGGCATGTTTGATTGATGCCCAGAATGCCTCTGTGGTCTGGCCGGACAACAAGCGCCCGCTGGCATCCGTTATGGTACCGGAGACAATAATAGGTAGTTCGTAGCCGATTTCTTCGAACACGGAGAGTGCGGCGAAAATGGCAGCCTTCGAATTGAGTACATCGAAAATAGTCTCGATTAACACAATATCGATACCCCCATCGATGAGACCGCGAATAGCGTTGCTATAGTCTTCTACAAGTTCATCAAAAGAGACGTTGCGAAATCCAGGATTGTTAACATCGGGTGACAAGCTGGCAGAACGGGTAGTGGGTCCGATAGCACCTGCTACAAATCGAGGCTGGTCAGTGTCTTGTTCACTGACCTCGTCAGCGACCTCGCGGGCTATCCTGGCGGCTTCCTTATTAAGTTCGTAAACGATGTCTTCTACATCGAAATCGGACTGTGAAACGCCATTAGCTGTGAATGTGTTGGTGCCAATGATGTCTGCGCCCGCGTTGAGATATTCAAGATGAATTTCTTTCACCACTGCTGGCATGGTCAGGACAAGAATGTCGTTGTTACCTTTGAGGTCAATAGAATGATCCTTGAACCTCTCTCCCCTGTATTGTGCTTCTGACAACTTTCGCGCCTGAATAGCAGTGCCCATTGCGCCATCCTTGACGAGAATTCGTTTTTCTAACTGTTCTTTGAGGAGGTTCTGGCGGATCATGGCATTCATGGTATCTACTATCTAAGAAGGTGGCTGTGTCAGTAGGGACGTTAGTTTATCAGCATCTGCGTCGGGGGAATTTGAAGATCATTGAGGCTGGTGATGAACCTGCCTCATAAAGAAGTTCACATTTTATCCTTATAAAATAAGGGGTTATATGAATGTCGATGGAAAGGAAAACGCCAATCTAGTAACATGACGAAATACATTCAGCAATCTGGTAGTCATCAATGGTTGAGATAACCGAAGCAGCACAGGAATATTT
>CAZAZB010000062.1:3620-8455 GCA_964489485.1 uncultured Pseudomonadales bacterium
CCTAATTCCAAAGTGCCACAGGTCTCCGCCGATAGCCCTATCGAAGATCGGATCAACTACATCCTTCATGCAGAAGTGAACCCGTCGCTTGCCTCGCACGGCGGTATGGTTAACCTTGTTGAAGTGGTGGATGAAGAGATAGCCGTACTGCAGTTTGGTGGTGGTTGCCAGGGTTGCGGTATGGTTGATATGACCTTAAAGGGTGGTGTCGAGAAAACATTGCTCGAACAGCTGCCGCAATTGAAGGCAGTACGCGATGTGACAGACCACTCTGTTACAGAGAATGCTTATTACTAAGCTGTCCTTTTCTCTGGAACGCTCGACTCCAACGCGGTTCTTGAAGTCAACGCATCTTTGACCTTGTTGCGTAGGTCGCGAATCATTGTTTCTGTCGTTGCCCAGTCAACACAGGCGTCGGTGACAGAAACACCATATTGCAGGTCATCCAGGTTTTCCGGTATGGACTGATTGCCTGCGCCGATATTGCTTTCAACCATCAGCCCAACGATGGACTGATTGCCTTCAACGATCTGGTTTCCGACATTGTTCATCACCAGTGACTGCCGATTGTGGTCTTTACTGGAATTTGCATGACTGCAGTCGATCATGATGTTCGCCGGGATACTCGCTTTTAGTAGCTTCTGTTCGCAGATGGAAACGCTGACGGAATCATAGTTGGGTCGTCCGCCACCGCCTCTTAGAACGATGTGGGCGTGCCTGTTGCCTCGTGTATGAATCACAGCCACTTCACCTTCGTGATTGATGCCAAGAAATCTATGGGGGGAGGTCACGGAGTTCAGCGCATTGATGGCGACTTCGAGTCCGCCATCAGTGCCATTTTTGAACCCGACTGCAGAGGATAGTCCGCTCGCCATTTCGCGGTGTGTCTGTGATTCCGTTGTTCGAGCCCCAATTGCGCTCCAGCTAATCATGTCCTGCATGTACTGTGGTGAGACAGGGTCAAGTGCTTCAGTTGATGTGGGGATGCCCATTTCTGCGAGGTCGACCAATAATTTTCGACCCAGATGCAGACCTTCAGAAATATTGAATGAATCATCCATGTGAGGGTCATTGACGAATCCCTTCCAGCCGACAGTGGTACGCGGCTTCTCGAAGTAGACGCGCATGACCAGAAGCAGCGTATCAGAAACCTCTTCTGCTAACGATTTTAGGCGGTTAGCATAGTCCAAGGCCTGTTCAACATGATGAATCGAGCAGGGACCGACGATGACAAATAGACGTGGGTCCTCTCGAGCAAGTATTTTTTTGATGGCGAGTCGTGCATTGGACACTGTTGCCTGTGCAGCTGGCGACGCTGGAATATCCTTCTTTAGCTGATTGGGATTGATGAGTGTTTCTTCACTGAGCACGTTGATATCTTCCATTTTTACTGGTGACATTTTTATTTTTCCTTTTTTTGCCTCGCTGTCTGTATGTTTCTACGATGCAGACAACGAAAAACCCCGATGGCCTTCGCCTATCGGGGTTTCCTTTTAGGCGGTTTAACCGCCCAATATTTCTAAAAGAGCGATTTAACGATCGAAGATAAAGTAATATCCCAACCAAAATCGATCCGCTGCTATAGCGAATAGTTTGGCTGGGCTCATAAATAGTTGTGTTTGGTTCATAAGTAGTTTGCTATTGAATCTCTCTACGGCACCGATAATAACTTTTACCGTCGCGAACGCAAGTACTTTCTCGGGTGCCTCTGATAAAGTCCCATATTCGGAGCTTCCCGGGACCAACGAGGGAGCATATTGATGCTAACGTTTCATCAAGGTTTTGATTTGTCACTGGAATTGCTTTTTATGAAAAAAATATTGACTCAATGCGCGCTCATTGCCGTTTTGTTGTTGCCAGGTTTTACTGTTTATGCAGCAGCAGCTGCAACAGATCTTGTTTCAGCGAACAGTTCACAGGGATTGATACCAAAAAAGGTCTTTGATCTGACTTTTGGTCCCATCAAGGAAATGAGCGGTATTGTAAAGAGTAAGCGATTCGAGGATGTTTACTGGGTTCATAACGACAGCGGTGATCAGCCGCGAATCTTTGCTGTCACTGGAAAAGGTAAGGTGATTTATCCAGCTTTCCTGCCCGTCTATGGTGAGGATCATGAAGAGGGTAAATCACAATGGCAGGGGCATAAGATATTGATCGCGGCGAATTATGATTGGGAAGACATCGCCGTTGACGATGAGATGCTTTATCTCTCGGAAATGGGGAATAACGGTAATGCGCGGAGAGATCTGGGTATTTATGTGGTGCCCGAACCCAACCCAAGGGCCGTTGACGCGACACGAATATTAAAATTTCTACCTGTACGCTATCCAGATCAGAAAAGTTTTCCGGCAAATGATTGGCGCTACGACAGTGAAGCCATTTTTATCTTCAAGCAAAAGTTATATTTGATCACGAAGCATCGGGAAACAGGCCAAATCGGAACCTTTAAGAAAGGTGCTGTGTTGTATCGACTTGATACGCAGTATACGGATCGGTTCAACCTGCTGAGGCGGATTGAATCACACAAAGAAATGGTTGCCGTGACGGGCGCTGACCTGTCTCCAAATGGCAACAGATTGGCCGTGCTTTGCTATCAACAGCTTTGGATCTTCGAGAAACCACGTCGTGGTGATAAGTTCTTCTCGGCGAAAACCTACAAAATGGACCTTGATCTAGCGCTTACCCATCAGGCCGAGTCGATTACCTGGGTGGATGATGAGACGATTTGGCTTGGAAATGAAGGAGGGGAGGTATTTTCAGTGGCGGCCAAAGAGATCCCGCGATACCGTGAGTAGTAATGTTTAACATTAGGTTAACTATGCAAAATATTGAAATATATGAATAAAAATAGATCTATATCTTCAAGTGGAGACAATAAGGATACTCAGTCATTGGCCTCGTCAGCAATGCCGCTCCAAGAGCCATTAGAAGAGCAGTTAGAAGAAAGAATGGGACATTTCCACTTTACTCAGCGCGTCAAGAGAGAACAGGAAACCTATCGCGATCCTTATCGTCGTCGCGAAATTGAAGAGTTTCTGCCGGTTGCTGCGATATTGAGAACCGGTTTGAAAGCGCTGGGGTTATGGCAACGAGGCGTTTCCAACGCCGATAAATTTGAACTAACTAACAACATTGTGCCTATCAGAGCGCTTCCAGATCAGTTCATTGGCTTTCGCATTCTTCATCTCAGTGATTTTCATTTTCAATCTGATACTGCTGTCTCTCCGAGGCTCCTGGAATTGCTGGACACCTCAGCCTATGATATTTGTGTCATGACGGGTGACTATAGTCCGGGCTTCAGTGATAAGACCTATTTACGCGATATGATGGCAGAGGTGATGGAAACCGTCTCTGTGGAAACCTATGCTGTACTCGGAAATCACGATTCGATCAGTATGGTGCCCTGGATGGAAAAGCTGGGTATTCGCATGTTGTTAAACGAGTGTTCCGAAATAGAAGCTGCCGGTCAGGTGATCAAGATGGTTGGTGTGGATGACTACCATCGGTTCAGGTTGTCTAATCTGGAGAAGGCGTTGAATGACACACAAGAGGCTGTCACCATTCTGCTGGCACATACCCCGGAACAATATCGTCAGGCCGCCTATGGCGACGTTGATTTATATCTCGCCGGGCATACGCATGGTGGCCAAATTTGCCTACCAAATGGTTTCGCACCGAAAATGAATATTGGCTGTCATCATCGAGTGGGAAAGGGCACCTGGCAGTTTAAGCAGATGCAGGGTTATACCAGTCGCGGCGTCGGTACCAGCCTTGTTCATGTACGTTTTAATTGCCCGCCGGAAGTCGTCATTCACGAGCTTCGCAGCGGATAGTGTGGCTAAAAGGTGATTTTTGAAATTAAGATCTGCATATAAACGATCATGGATTTAGTTGCAGCTATTTGACTTTGAGTGTGCCATCTATACCATTCGCTCTCGCTTTCTATTACGGAAACTCCATTGGAATTTGAACCTCTTACAATAGCTGGCCTGATTGTCGCCGGTATTATTGGTGGGTTCATCAATACCATCGCCGGTGGCGGATCGATGCTGACCTTACCGGCACTCATGATGCTGGGAATGCCAGCAGATATTGCCAATGCCACTAATCGCGTGGGGGTTCTATTGCAGTCTTTGACGAGCGCGAAAGGATTTAAAAATAACAATAAACTGGATTCTGGTGCCATAGGACCCATTCTGGTGCCAACACTATTGGGCGCACTGGTGGGGGCGATTGCCGCTTCCTACTTACCGGTTGAACTGTTGAAGCCAGTCTTGTTGGGTTCGATGATTTCGATGGCAATATTGATGCTTGTTCGACCCGATACGCTCAGTCCGCCAGAGGGAACAGAGCCCAGAAAGTTAAAAGAGACGCCCTCGGCGATTGTTTCTTTGTTTATAGCGGGAGTCTATGGTGGATTTGTTCAGGCAGGGGTTGGCTTTATATTGATTGCAGCATTAGCAGGAAGCCTGCGCTACGACCTGGTTGGAACCAACGCATTGAAAACAGTTTGCACAGGTGTTTTTAGTGGTGTCGCGCTGATCATTTTTGCGCTGCGGGGTCAGGTTCTCTGGGTGCCTGGCTTGATACTGGCATCCGGCACAATCATCGGCGCAATGATTAGTGTTAGATTTGCAATCAACGTCAGCCAAAACACGCTAAAATGGTTCCTGCTCGTGATGGTCACCATCACCTGCGGCGCCGCAATGTTATGAGCCCTCAGCGGTTCTTGATTAAAGGAGCCCTCAGCGGTTCTTGATTAAAGGAGCCCTCAGCGGTTCTTAGTAAAGAGAGCCCTCAGCGGTTCTACATAAACAGAGCCCTCAGCGGTTCTA
>CAZAZB010000062.1:8555-13773 GCA_964489485.1 uncultured Pseudomonadales bacterium
CATGAGTGAAGTCGAAGAAAAGTATCCGCCCAATTTCATCCGCTCGATAATTGAGGAAGATGTTGCAGCGGGCAAAAATGGCGGGCAAGTCGTCACGCGGTTTCCACCGGAACCCAATGGCTACCTCCATATTGGGCATGCCAAAGCGATTTGCCTGAATTTCGGTATGGCGAAGGACTTCGATGGCAGCACAAATCTGCGTTTCGATGACACCAATCCAGTGAAAGAAGATGTCGAGTACATGGATGCCATGAAAGAAGATATTGCCTGGCTGGGTTTCAAATGGCGTGAGGAACGTAACGCCTCGGACTATTTCGAACAGCTCTACCAGTTCGCCCTTCAGTTAGTCTCGGAAGGCAAGGCGTATGTTGATTCCCTGAGTGCCGAGGAAATTCGCACACTGCGCGGCACCTTGACCGAGCCCGGAAAAGATAGCCCTTATAGAAGCCGTTCCATTGAAGAGAATCTTGACCTTTTCAAACGCATGAAGGCTGGCGAGTTTGCAGATGGAGCCCATGTGCTACGTCTAAAGATCGATATGGCATCCCCCAATATTAATATGCGCGATCCTGCGATCTATCGGATTCGCCATGTGCAGCATCATCAAACAGGCGATGCCTGGTGTATTTATCCCATGTACGACTATACGCATTGTATTTCAGATTCACTGGAGGGCATTACCCATTCTCTCTGTGACCTGGGGTTCGCGGATCATCGACCACTCTATGACTGGGTGCTGGATCAACTGGCGATGAACGCCCATCCACAGCAAATTGAATTTTCGAGATTGAATTTGCAATACACAGTCATGAGCAAACGAAAACTCAGGCAGCTTGTGGAGGAAGGGCTCGTTGATGGCTGGGATGATCCCAGGCTGCCAACGCTGGCGGGATTGAGACGCCGCGGTTATACGCCTGAGTCTATCCGTGATTTTTGTCGGCGTATTGGTGTGACTAAAAGTGATAACAATGTAGAGCTGGCGCTTCTTCAGAGTTGCTTGCGAGAAGACCTCGAAGCCAGGGCACCTCGCGCCATGGGTGTTCTGGACCCGATCAAGGTTGTCATCACGAACTATCCGGAAGGGGAAGCGGAAGAACTTACCGTTGCTAACCATCCCAAAGATGAATCGATGGGGACACGAAAGCTACCCTTTACCCGAGAAGTTTATATTGATCGTGCAGACTTCAGGGAAGAGGCGAATCGAAAGTATAAACGACTGGTATCGGGGGGCGAGGTTCGACTGCGTAATGCCTATGTCATTCGAGCCGATGAGGTGGTGAAAGATGATGCGGGTGAGATTATCGAATTGCACTGCACTTACGATCCAGATACGCTCGGCAAGAATCCTGAGGGAAGGAAGGTCAGGGGCGTTATTCATTGGGTCTCAGCCACGCAATGCCATGCAGCAGAGATTCGATTGTATGATCCGCTTTTCACCGTCGATTTTCCGGATGCCAGCGAGCAGGACTATCATGATCTCATCAACCCGGATTCCCTAACGGTTAAAAATGGCTTTGTCGAGATGAGTCTGGGATCAGCATCTATTGGACAATCTTTTCAGTTCGAAAGAGAAGGATACTTCTCTATCGATAGTCGGGACTCAACAGCCGATCAGCTCGTTTTTAATAGAAGTGTTGGGCTGCGTGATACCTGGGCAAAAATTGAGAAACAGGTTTCGTGATTCAGATGAAGACTGTCGCAGCAGGCTATTTCTGTCACCCTGTTGGTTGTCATCCTGAAAAAGATTGAACTTGTCCAGGGTAAAGAGGCTCGCTGATTTTGCGCATCACAATACTCGCCAATAATGATCTCCCTGGCAACTTCGCACTCGATTTACTTTGCGACTCTTCAGGTGCCCATGACCTGACCATCAAAACAAGCAAACCCACCCCGCAATGAGTCTCTGCCGATGAGTCTTAATCCAGAAGATGTTCTCGCTGCGCATCGCAGAATTAAACCTTACATTCATGAAACACCTGTTTTGCAAAGTCAGCAGCTTAACGATATTGTTGGGTGCAGGCTGTTCTTCAAATGTGAACACTTGCAGAAAGCCGGCGCATTCAAGTCGCGAGGCGCTGTTAATGCCGTGTTCTCTCTGGAACAAGACGAGCAAACAAATGGTGTAGCGACCCACTCTTCCGGTAATCACGGCGCTGCTCTTGCTAGGGCGGCGAGGCTGCGAAGTATGGCGGCTCATATCGTTGTGCCTGAAAATGCAAAACAGGTTAAGAAGGATGCCATATTGGGCTATGGGGCGAAGATTGTTGAGTGCGAAAGTACCCTTGCTGCCAGGGAAGAAACATTACACAGGGTTATACTTGAAACCGGCGCCACTGGTATTCATCCCTATGACGATGATCGTGTCATTGCGGGGCAGGGCACAGCGACACTCGAATTGCTTGAACAGGTTCCAAATCTCGATTCAATCGTTACACCCGTAGGAGGCGGTGGATTGCTCGCTGGCAGTGCCCTGATTGCGGAGCGACAATGCCGCATCTATGGTGCTGAACCAGAACAGGCAGATGATGCTTTCCGATCCTTTCACAGTGGTGAACGGGTGATTAGTCACATTCCGAATACAATCTGTGATGGACTTCAGACGACCCTCGGTGAGAGAAATTTCACCATCATCAAAGACCGGGTAACCGATATTCTGCTGGTGTCTGAACAGGAAATAATTGACGCGATGGTTTTGATCTGGTCAAGAATGAAGCAGGTTGTAGAGCCTTCGTCGGCGACAACGCTTGCGGCGCTGATCCGCAATCCTTCACTGTTCGCCGGGCAGAATGTTGGCCTGATCTTAACCGGTGGTAATGTTGATCTTGTCGACCTGCCTTTCGAGTGAGTATTTGAGCTCTCCTTTAAAAACGAATTGAGCGGGTTCCGTCAGAGACGATTGTCTCATGTTCACCATCAATCGCGAGAAATTTTGTATGAGTGTCAATCAGGTCGTTATCAAATGCGAACCGGTCGATACTGCGACCCCCATTTCCGCAAAAAGAACCTTCGCGTCCATCGGCATTAAAGTAAGCCATTTCAAAGTCACATAAATCGCTGGATCTAAGCAGCATTAAGCCATCTGCACCAATACCGAAGCGACGATCACATAGTTCAGCGATCAGGCAGGGATCATCGTGGGGGAAGAAGAGTTCTCTGTCATCGATGATGATGAAATCATTACCGCTGCTCTGATATTTGTAAAATGTGATGGGGGCTTCGTTCATGATGCTCGAATGGTCTAGATTTTGTTGCTTTTGTCAGCCCAGTAACGATCACGGAGTTGCCTCTTGTAGAGTTTGCCTGTTGGCAGTCGAGGCAATTTGTCTTCGAAGTCAATTGATCTGGGACACTTCTGTCGCGACAGATGCTCATGACAAAATTGGATCAGTTCTTCTTCCAGGTCGCTATCGGCAGAGATGCCGGGCATGAGTTCAATGACCGCTTTCACCTCTTCGCCGAGATCAACATGTGGAACCCCAAAGACAGCAGCATCGGCCACTTTCGGATGAGTGATCAGCAGGTTTTCTGATTCCTGCGGGTAGATATTGACACCGCCAGAGATGATCATAAAAGTTGCACGGTCTGTCAGGTAAAGATAGCCATCCTCATCCAGATAGCCGATATCACCGACGGTACTCATGGTGCCATCGGCAGAAATCGCCTCGGCGGTTTTTTCCTTGTCGTTAAAATAGGAGAATTCGTTGGCAGTCTTGAACCAGATTTCCCCAGGTTTTCCCTGCGCGGTGGGTGTGCCATCTTCTTCAAGTATATGTATCTCGCCGAGAAGAACTCTTCCAACAGTTCCTCTGTGTGCCAACCATTCCTCACTATTACATGCAGTGAAGCCGAGTCCTTCGGTGGCACCATAATACTCGTGGATGATTGGCCCCCACCATTCGATCATCTGTTCTTTAACCTGGGCAGGGCATGGTGCCGCAGCATGAATGATCGTTTCAAGGCTATCCAGATTGTGCCTATTTCTGGCTTCTGCCGGTAGCTTCAACATTCTGCTGAACATGGTCGGCACCAGCTGGCTATGACTGACCTGATACTTTTCGATGAGAGCCATATATTCTTCTGGATCGAATCTTTCCATGATGATGGCGGTTCCACCGGCTCGAATCGTTAGACCAACAGCAGCTTGCGGTGCTGAGTGATAGAGTGGAGCAGGGGATAGATAGATCATATCGGCTCTGTATTGCCAGAGATTTGAGAGAAATTCGAAGATGGGCAATTCATCTTCCGGCGGAGCCACAGGCAGTGGCCGAATAATGCCCTTGGGGCGACCCGTTGTCCCTGAAGAGTACAGCATGCTAGTGCCCAGGGTCTCATCATCGATGGCGGTATCTGGACATTCGGCGACAACTTTTCTGTAGTCCAGGTACCTTGTGTTTGAAATATCCTCTTCGTTGACTGCTTTGCCAATGTCATGACTGACAACCAGACACAAGCCGACGCCGGGGCAGTCTTCCAATGCTTGTTTAACGATAGGCAGCTTAGTTTCAGAAGCAATCAGGATCCTTGATTCACTATTATTCAGAATGTAGGTGAGTTCCTCTGCCGTCAGATAGGAATTGATACAGGTGTAATAGAGACCTGCCCGCTCACCCGCGCCACATGCCTCAAGATAGGTGGCATTGTTCTCCATAAAAATCGAATAATGGTCAAGACGCTCCATACCCTGCTGTCGAAGGAAGTGTGCAAGCCGGTTTGTTTTGCGGTCAAATTCGCTATGGGTCACCACCTCACCGGTCGCCGCCATAATGAATGCAGCCTGGTTTCCCCGTTCAACGGCATGTGTTCCCGAATACATCCTTATCTCCATGACCTTGGCTGGCCAATCTAGTAATCTTGGAATCTCACTATATCGGAAATAGAGATTCACAACAGCCAGGAGTAAAACGAATTGAAGGGGTCTTATTTACTTCTGTTGCGAGCTATCCGACAGAAAACCATTACTGTCGGCAAGCTTGGGCAACTCCAGGTGTTACCCGGATTCTATGTCTATTGCGGTAGTGCCTTCGGACCGGGCGGTCTTGATGCAAGAATCGGACGACACTTGCGGGCTGAAAAGAAGCTACGATGGCACATAGATTATTTGCGAACTGCTCTAGACGATGTCACTGCCTATTTTCTGGAAGATGCCAATGTTGAATGTTGCCATGCCCATGCATTAGTGCAGGCAGGCGCGAGAATTCCATTGAAGGGTTTTGGCTCC
>CAZAZB010000063.1:0-5112 GCA_964489485.1 uncultured Pseudomonadales bacterium
AAACATCGGAGCCGAATTTCCCGCCAAGACGTCCGAAACCGGTCATGACCTCATCCATAATGAGAAGAATGTCATTTTTCTTAAGGATCGACTGAACCCTGTTCCAGTAATTATCTGGTGGTGTTATTGCACCACCGCTGGAACCATTGATAGGTTCTGCAATGAGCGCTGCTATATTGCTTGCGCCAATGCGTTCGATTGTGTCTTCAAGACTCTTGACATAATAATCAGCTGCGTCCGGATGGTGTCGGCCGAGCGGGCATCGGAGAGGGTAAGGTGTTTCAATCGTGGGATAATCATCGAGGATGCTTTCGAGTCCTCTTTTTCGCGACAGGTGACCTGAGATACCGGCAGTCGCAATTGTTGTGCCGTGGTAGGAAATACTTCTTGAGAGAATGACACTTTTTTCCGGCTTCCCTCTTGCGGCCTGATATTGAACCGCAATTTTAATGGCGGACTCATTTCCCTCTGAACCACCTGATGCGAGATGGATGCGGGATAAATGTTCCGGTAGCCAATGATCGGTGAGTTCTTCAACCAGTGCTTGTCTTTCAGGTGTAAGCCAGGGTGGAATGGCGTAGGTACAATTCAATGTTGCCGCATGAATAACATCTGCCACATCACGGCGACCATGTCCGATATTGGCGACAATTGCGCCACCTGCTGCATCCAGAATTTTCTTGCCATCATCCAGATAGAGATAGGCTCCTTCGGCTCGACTGAGGGATGTAACATTTTTGCCGGTTAAGAATGGCCAATTGACGCGCGTACTCATACAAATCTTCTCATGTTTGTTGAATGGAATATAGAATTAAGTGGTTTTGCGTTAGCCAGTGGACGTCATGGCTGCATACCTGTCGAGTCTTTCATTCAGTGAGTCAGGTATCTTGTAATTAGCAGGGTTGTACCAGGGAAAAAGCGTATTGATATATCTAAAGCCACCCGCGATTATGAAGAAGGGAATGTATGGGTACATTCTAAACCCTTCCGCTTTCAGCATAACGCGATAAAAACGATGAATGTAATATAGATAGTGGGCCTGTGATTTGAGCCCTTGAAAGACTCGATAGAAGTAGCCGCCAATCACATGATCAAAGACGTCAAAGGCGACCGTTCTGTGTTCAATTTCTTCAAGGCCATGCCAGTCCAGTAACTCATCCCAACCTTTGGATACCATACCATCAACAGATGCGGGTCGTTCTGCACTTGCCAGGGCAGCGGCACATGTCATGGCTTCGAAACCTTCGGCATAGGCAAGATTAAATTTGAGAGATTTTTCTTTTAGAAATCTGTCGTAGTCATTCTTTAGTTCGGCTTCGATTGCCAATAACTCTTCAGCGATCGCATCATCAAATTTACCACGAATAATCGCATTTAGCCGCGCATGGTTCCGATAGTGATTACCTTCCTGCTGAGAAAATCGCTTCATATCTTCGAGCAGTTTTTCGTCCTCTACCTTGTCTGTCGCTTTGAGCATCATTCGAATCAGGTAGGGTTCCAGATATGGCATGGTCATTGAGAATGCTGCAATGAACAGGGAGACCCTGGGTAGTTTGGGGATAGCGTATAGCTCAATATCGTCCGGAAAATCGAAATTAACTTTCCTGACGGTAATTCCTGAAGGATTTGTTGGTGCCACGATGAGTCTCGTTTTTGAGCGGTACTGGAAATGGCCAATTATGCGCGTAATAAAAATTGAGAGCAATTCACGTTGTTACGCCAGGGTTACGTCAGGACTAGAGCGAAACCGAGAGCCCTAGAAAGAACCGCCGTCCGTAGACATCATATATCTGGGGATTGGTGTTCGCCTGTGTGCCGTTGTTGATGGCGAGTAGAGGAGGCTTTTCCTCCAATAGGTTTGAGATGCCGCCGCGCAACTGGATTGTATCGTTAAAATTGTATCCGGCAGAAAAATCCAGATAGGAGTAGGAACCAATCGAGGGTACCGCGGTGATAATGGTTGGGTCATTCTCAAGAAGGATGGCATTTTTCGCGCCATCTATCCATTTCCATGTCAGTGCTGTTGTAAATTTTGAGTTTTCGTAAGCGAGAGATATATTGACACGGTTTTCCGGTGTCATAAAGGTTGGGCAGGTTTTGCTGAAACTTGCAGCAAAATAACCGACGCAGTCTATGCGGTCAGTTGCCGGATCCAGCTTAATGCTATTCTCGAATACAGTAGTTGCGACCAGGGAAACTCTTAGTAAAGAAGCTTCGCCAGCAAAGTCCCATCTTGGCGCCAAAGGCAATGCGTATAGAATTTGAAGGTCAATGCCGGAAGTTTTCCGTTCTGCCTGATTGGCGAATGGAAATTGTACTTCGGCGATATCCAGAGTAGGTCCGCGTGTAAACAGCTGGCAAAATTCGGAACCTGGATCATTGAGTTCAAAACAGGTTGCGATAGGATTACCAACTTCTGAAATCGCATCCTCAATACCAATGTTGAAGTAGTCGAGTGCAATAGACAGGTCGGCATCTATAGTGGGTGTTATCACGAATCCGATGGTAGTTGTATCGGCTGTTTCTGATTCGAGGTTAAGGCTACCGCTGCCAACGATTTGGGTGTTTGGAAAAATTGGCGCAGCCATGTAAACACCAATTTGATCAGCCGGAATTCCCTGGGCAATGCAAAGTGCAGTGAAACCATTTCCCACAGGGTCTCGATCTGCGGAGCATCGATCATCAGCTGTGCTACCAAATGGGCTTTGACTGGTACTCGGGGTCTGAAACAGTTCAGTGATATTCGGGGTGCGAATGGCGCGCTGCTGCATTGCGCGCATGCGAAGCCAATCATTGACCTGCCAATCCAGCCCGGCCTTCCAGGTATGGGTGCTGTCTGAATCTGAATAGTTTGAATAGCGGTAACCCAGCTCAAGATTCATGAATTGGGCGAAGGACTTGTCAACTACCATAGGCAACAGAACTTCGCCGTAGACTTCCCAGACCTCAATCGAACCGTTGACATCATCAGATGCACTGAATCCCACTGCATCGCCACTTTTCAGTGTGTCAGACGAGAAGAACTTGCCATTTTGCTTGCGCCACTCCAACCCTGCCGCAGCTTGCAGGTTCAGTTTTTCAATCAGCGGCCCGCTAATATTCGCCGAAATGATCTGTTCCTTGAACTCGCTGAAATTGGCTACATCAGTCAAACGAATAAAATCCAGCGCAGAAGCGTCGAGAGAATTGTCACCCAGAAGCGTCAGCGGAACGCATCCGTTTGATGGGTCGAGACAGCCACCGGTAGCTGAGTCCGTGATGAGCCCCTGCTGTATTCGCGAAAGGGAAGGCGTGTTGTTAAGGGATTCTTTGATGTCGGTTTTTGAATAGGTGTAAGACGCCTCCCAGTCGAACTTATCTAACATGGAACCATCAATGATGAATGCTGTTCTGATGCTGTCGCTTTCCCGGTCGAATTGGCGTGGTCCGATTTCAGTCAGCCGCCGAAGGAAGAAAAACTGTGCGACGCCTGTTCCGAAAAAGTCAAAATTATTCGCCAATAGATCACTTTGAAAAGCTGAAAGTAACGGATGGTCCGTACTCTGCGAAATGAAAGAAAAAACGGGAGCAGGTGCCAGTTGAGAGGATACCTTGTTGTTGGACCAGTTTATTTCCATCGATATTGTTGTCTCGTCGGACAAATCGAAATGTCCAAACAAACCGGCAGTATTCCGTTTCATGGGAATCTGCAGGTAATTTGGACCCGCAAAATTGTAAGCATCATCCGGTGAGATAAAAGGTCTTGCAGTGCCATCAGGGAGAAACAGTACTTCATCAGCTACGCCAAAACCCGGTATGTCGGCAGATGGAAACACACTCACTCCACCGGGTGTTGCAGGGCTGCCGAATGGTCCCAGTTCGCCAGTAGTCTGATCGTCTACAATAGCATCCCTGGAAATAGAACGATCAGATTGAAAGACCGCTTTTCTATTCTGATAACCATAATACCCCGTCAGGTTAGCCCTGCCATCGGCGAAGTTTTTACCGAAGGTGATGCTGAGATCAGAAACTTCGCCATCTCCGTCACCATAGATATCTTGCTGGAAGTCCAGATTGACCCCATCATATTCTGTCTTGAGGATGAAGTTGACGGCACCTGCCATGGCATCAGAACCATAAACAGCAGAAGCACCACCGGTAACGATTTCGATCCGTTCGATTAGCGTCGCAGGAATGTTGTTTGCATCTACAGCACCGAATACATTCGCTGGTGCAATGCGGCGCCCGTTCTGAAGTGACAATGTTCTTTTTGCGCCAAGTCCTCGCAGATTAATACCTGCCAAGCCATTGCCGGGGTTATTACTGGTTCGGTCCTCAGCAGGTGTCATCTGCGGCGCATCATTTAGAATATCCTCGATATTGGTGATGCCTGCCCGCTTGAAATCATCCTGATTGATTGTGAATATCGGTGAAGTACTGAAAAAATCTTGCCGTTTTATTCGCGATCCAGTGACGATGATTTCTTCAATGACATCGCCTTGCGCCTGGGCAAAAGCGGTATATGGCAGGCCGCTGATGGCAATGGTTGTACAAAGAAAAATTACTTTTTTAGACAACCCGTATGTCGCTGCGGGTCGGGTATTTGGAAATAGTGCAGGGACATTCATTTCCTGACTCCGGTTCTTCTCGTTAGGCAGATGTGAATACTACATTAACAGTGTTAGAAACTCATCACCGGTTCATTCTTGTGCTCTTCGTACCAGGCTCGCTCATTGGCCATGTATTCTGATAGTCTCTGAACCTCATGGGTTAGTCGTGGGTCTCCCACAAGAGATTTGAGGGCGGGGGTCTTTTCGAAATCCCAGGAGAAGAACGACCATTTATTATCGATGGCCGTCGCCAGCCTGTGAAACGCTTCATCCTTTTTACCGAGAAGGGCGAGTGCAAACACGTCATCGATACCATTAGAAAAGCCACCGCCCAATATTTTTCTTGAACGAGCGAGGTGTTTCAAGGTCAGATTAAGAATGGTGACAGCTTGTTGCTGTTCACCCGTTTCTTGCAACGCTTGCGCCACTAACCTGGCTTCCCATATTTCGAGATCGCGTATGGTCGCATTCGGTGCGATGAACTTGAGGTATGAGTCATTTAATGTTTCGAGTAGTCCCAGCC
>CAZAZB010000063.1:5212-13441 GCA_964489485.1 uncultured Pseudomonadales bacterium
TTCGGTGCGATGAACTTGAGGTATGAGTCATTTAATGTTTCGAGTAGTCCCAGCCAATCACCTACATATGCCTGGACACTGGCATACTGATTTCTGCGATACCAGGACCAGGGGTTGTCTTCGTGCCCTTGTCTGGTAGATTGCAGCCACTCATCTAGATCGCCAGACCCCATGGCATAATAGTTCTTGGCTTCACGATCATTCGGGTATTGTGTTAAGAATGCAGAGACACAGGCTCGTCCTTTATCCTTATCCCATAGTTGAAAATGCATCACGCAAACTGCCCACTGGGAAGTTGGATTCTTCCTGTCCAGAGAGAGTTGTTTTTGCGTATAGATCATTCCAAGGCCTGGCCTACCAAGTTGCGTTGTCCAGCGGGCAAGGATGCTATAGTTCTGTGCGTAATTCGGTTGCCGTTCGATGCTGTCCTTGATTGTGCTGATGGCCTCTTCCGACCGGTTAAGTTGCCACAGTATGTTCCCAAGCATCATAGAATTTCTACTCGATTCAGGATCAAGCTCGACTGCCTTCCGGGCTTTTATCAGTGCCTTTTCGTTGTCCTTCTTCATGTAATAAAATGTGGCGTATGAAGCGTACGCGGGAGCGAAGCTGGGAGAAAGTTCGATGGTACGAATCAGTGCTTTTTCTGCCTCGCTGAAATTTTTCTTCTGTAGCAGCAAATCCGATAATTCAAAATGTGCTTCTGCCAGGAACGGGTCCAGGTCCAGAGCAGTATCCAGCAAGGAACCTCGTTGTTTCATTACTTCTGTCGGATTTAAACCCTTGGCACGGGTCTGTCGCTGAAGCGTTTTCGATAACTGCACATAGGGCATCGCGTATGCAGGGTCTATCTCGATTGCCTTGCGAAAGTATTCTTCAGCTGCAGCCCAGCCTGCCACTGTCTCCTTACTAAATTCAGCCCGGCCAAGTATGAGTTGCTCATAAGCGGCCAGAACCGGTCTATATTGTTCAGGGAGTTTTTCCCTATCCCCGTCTCGCATCGACACCTTCATCTCGCCGACAACTTTTAGAGCTATTTCATCCTGGATCGCGAAGATGTCACTAAATTCGCTATCATAGATATCAGACCACATTTCAATACCGGTTCTGGCTTCAATGAGTCTCGCAATAATACGAATCCGTTGTTGGGCTTGTTGGACGCTACCCTCGAGAACAGTTTTTACCCGCAACGATTCGGCGATTTCAGAAACGCTAAGAGCCTTGTCCCGAAAAGCAAAGGAAGACGTGCGCGCGGTGACATTCAATCCTTTTACTTGTGATAAAACATGTATGACTGTATCGCTGATACCATCGCCAAGGTGAGTTTTGTCGGACCCAAGGTTGGAAAAAGGAAGTACTGCAATTGAGTTAACAAGCGCTGCAGTAGATTCTTCCACAGTGGGTTCTGTGATGTCGACTCTTTCGGTAACAAGACCATAGACGAGTACGAGGAACAAGACACCGACAATACCGATCATAGCGTGGTCTATGACGGTAAGACGTAGATTCGCGCTTCCCTCGGGCGTACTGACTTCCTTTGTGCGTACGATCCCCTCATCGGTGAGCTGGTATCGCCAGCCCAGGAACAAAGCAAGGGGTAGTCCACCGGCGGCAAGGTAGATGAGTAACACCATCGTCCAGCCGGGTAGACCAAGTGGATCAGCGACGACGTCGGCGACCTGGAGGATCGCCCAGGTGCCGATAAGATAGATACCGGCAACCCTGAAAACACGGCGGCGCCTTAACTCCATTACGATATTGAAAACGCTCATAGCGAAAGGTCAAGCCTGTTTTGCATACTCTACCAGTAGCTTTGTCGGAATAAACACATCATAACCAGTAAAGGTCTAATTGTCTCATGCACCTGAATAGACCTATGGCAAACCTAGTCCATAGCCAGAGGCAACTGTGGCTTGTCTAAGGTGACCCAGACTGCTAGTTTGATTTCTTGAATCGAGACATATCGGTCTGGCACAGGAAGAAAAAGAATAAATTGTCTATGAAAACGGACCTCGACCAACTGTCAAACAAGAGTTTGCTCCGCATTCTGGAGTTGACACAAAAGCTGCTTGCACCCTTTAACCTGTCACAAATGCTCGGCGAGGTATTGCAAGCTGGTCTGGAAGTGATGCATGCAGATTCAGGGTCGATCTGGTTGTACGACGAGGCCAGTCGTAGTTTGCAAATGCATCTGCCTGCCATTGAGCCCAGGATCGCGGTGGCCCCTGGAGAAGGGCTTGTTGGTGAATGTTTGGAGAAAAACAAGGTCATCAATGTTCGAGACTGCTATTCAGATCCAAGATTCAATCCGGCCGTGGACAAGAAAACCGTGTACAAAACCCGTTCCATACTCAGTATCCCTTTGGTTGGCTTCGAGCAAAGCCTGGTCGGTGTATTGCAACTCCTGAACAAGGAGGGCGGGCCTTTTACGGAGCAAGATGAACTTCTTGCAATGGCGTTGGCAGCCCAGAGTGCAGTTGCCCTTCAACGAACCCAGATGGTCGATTCACTCATCGCGCGGGAAAGGTTGGATAAGGAAGTCAATATTGCTCGTGAAATACAGCTGTCCACACTGCCTGACCAAATGCCAAATGTTGAAGGTTATGGCTTCTGCGGGTTTTTTCTGCCGGCCGCCTATACGGGTGGTGACCTGTTTGATCTGGTGACACAGGAAGATGAGGTCTTCATTTTAATGGGTGATGCCACCGGACATGGTTTTGGACCCGCACTTTCAGCAACACAGATGCAGGGTATGTTTCGCGTCGCGTTGCGAGTCGGCGCGACTCTGGATGAAGCCTATATCCACGTTAATAATCAGTTAGCAGAGGATCTACCAGATAACAAGTTTCTGACTGCTTTCACTGGGTTTCTGAATAAAGAGTCCAATACTCTGCGGTATCATTCTGGCGGGCAAGGTCCTCTGCTCCATTACAAGGCTGCGGGTCAGCGATTTGAGTGGTATTCCCCAACTAGTTTTCCCGTTGGTATCATGGAGATCGAGAGCCTTGATCCTGCGAAAGAAATTGAGCTATTACCTGGCGATATATTCGCCGTCATCTCGGACGGTGTTTATGAATTCCACAACGAGGCTGGCGAACAGTTTGGGGAAGAAAGAGTTGAGGAAGTTTTCAGATCGTTTGATGGCGATGATATGGAAGAACTAAAATCCAGGCTCCTCGATTCTGTGTTTGATTTCGGCGGCTCTGCAGAACAGTTGGATGATATAACCATCGTTCTGGTGCACAGGGAGCAGCGGGCTCTAAAAGGAACTCAAAATCTACTATTTTCCTGCAGAAGGGCTACCAGTGAACTAGAGCGTATAGTCCGTAAGACAACAGGCTACTTCGCCCTGCACGGCATTGATAAGCGTATTAAAAACACTATCGATCTTGCGATAGAAGAAATATTTGTCAATATGGTTAAATATAACGCTGAGACGATGAGTGATATCAACATCGAATTGATATCCATTGAAGGGGGGATCAAGGTGATACTCACAGATTACGATGTGGATCGATTTGACCCCACTGCCAGGCCTGCTGTCGATATAGATGCGCCTCTTGATGACCGCAGGCCCGGTGGACTTGGTATATTTCTCATCCAGGAAATGACCGATACCTTTGAATACCACTACCAGGATCGGATCAGTAAAGTGACCTTCACTAAATGTGCGGAGCCCGTTTCTCATGTTCGACATTGAATTAATTCAAGCAGGTCAGGTTTCTCTAAGCGGTCGCCTGGACGCAGCCCAGGCGGAAAAAGCAGAGTCCTTTCTTGCTACCATTGATGGTGACTATGTCATCGACCTTTCCAGCCTCGAATATATTTCCAGTGCAGGGCTGGGTGTATTGTTAAAAACACACAAGAAAATGATGGCAGCAGGTAGTGGTTTAAAACTGGTGAAGGTAGATAGCCACATCGCCAATATATTTAAGTACTCTGGTTTCGATAAGTTATTTGAGATCGAATCGATATAAGGCGGAAAAAGTTACCCGCCCGGACCAACTTTTCATCTGGTAACACGTAGTTATGATTGAGCATCATGAATGGGGATTGATCGAAAAGTGTAAAAGCGGTGATGTTGCCGCCTATACAGAGCTGGTAAAACGTTATCAGCGTGCCGTCTACAACTGTACCCTCAGGATACTAAATAACCCTGAAGATGCAGCGGATGCAACGCAAACGGCTTTTTTAAGGCTTTATGAACGTATCGGTTCCTTTGATTCAAACCGTTCTTTTTTTAGTTGGATCTATCGGATTGCAATAAATGTAGCGATCGACCAGAGACGGCGCCTCAAGCCTGCTGAATCTATACAAGAAGACAAGATACAAAGCATTGTTGATGATCCGCAAGAGAGTCTGCAAAAGGCAGAGTCAAGGAAGGACATACAATCCGCTTTGATGCAGCTTTCGTTTGACGCCAGAATTGTACTAATACTTAGACACTATAGTGAGTTCAGTTATAAGCAGATGAGTGATGTGCTGGAGATACCAGAGAAAACGGTTCGATCCAGACTCTATTCTGCCAGGCAACAACTGAAAGACTTGCTACAAGAGAGTAGAGAACCATTATGAATTTGCAGGAAAAGGATGTACACCTCGTTCACAGGGCTCTGGACCAGGAACTTTTGGAACATGAAAAGCCCCACTTCGAAAAGCTCGTGGCGCAAGAAAGCGATGCGCAAAACCTCTACCAGGAATTATCCCAGGTTATTGACCAGGTGAACCATCTGCCAAAGGAAGACGCACCCTATGATATTGCGGCTCGCGTCGCAGAAGTGCTGGAAGAGGAGCTAGCACAGGCCGGGTTGGTCCAGTCTTCATCTTCAAGCGGATACAAGGGCCTTTGGGCGATTGCCGCAAGTCTGGTGGTGGCCATTGGTCTTCTAAGCCTGAATATCGATACAAGTTCTGATGCCGAACTGGTCGGTACTCTGGTCGCCCCGGAGCCGCAATTAAATCAGCTGGTGTATCTCGCAAAGGACCCGGACTGGGCTCTCGGCCTTCGTATTGTGCAGGACAGTGATTTCCAGCTGCTGTTAAAGGATGTCGCTGCTGGCTGGGATCTGGACCCTGGTGTGAAAAACGGAATTACTCTCGTCCGAGATGGAGATCAGATTGAAATTACTGGTCATGGACCAACTGAACTGAATTTCCCCCTGGTTTCCAACAAGCAAACGATGGTCGCGCTTCCTCCGCAGTTTCGAGTGGAGTTGACGCTGGATGAAAGGGTTTATTCCGGTGATTTAACAATGAAAAAAAATTGAAAGAAAAGACCAACTCTTATGGATCTGGTCCGTAGTTAGATTTAGTGATACTTAATTTGTTCGATTTTGTCAGTTTTGTGTTCGATTAATGTTAGTTAATTTCAACCTGAGAGAAAGGAGAAAAACATGGCTTTCAACCAGAAAATGGTGATTGTCGGAGCTGGATCATTGGCAATTGTTGGTGCACTTTTCTTCGCATCGCAACAACTCCCGTTGGACGATAGCCAGGCAACTGGCACCATCGCACCTGCGGAGAGGTATCGTGGGGAACAGATCACCAAAGAGGATGTACAACTTGGTGACCAGGAGCTTTCCAAATTGATGCAAACAGATGTATTTCGGATTGTCATGGAAGACGATGCATTGCGAAGTGTGATGGCGAGTGATGCGTTTCGAAATGCCATGGCAAGTGATGCCTTCCGCAGTGCGATGAATAGCGATGCCTTCCGCAGTGCCATGAATAGTGATGCTTTCCGTAGTTCGATGAATAGTGATGCCTTCCGAAGTGCGATGAATAGTGACGCTTTTCGTAGTGCCATGAACAGCGATGCCTTCCGCAGTGCCATGAACAGCGATGCCTTCCGGGGTGCGATGAACAGTGACGCCTTCAGGAGTTCAATGAACAGCGATGCATTTCGAACAGCCATGGCGAGTGATGCTTTCAGAAATGCGCTTAACAGTGATGCGTTTCGCGGCGCAATGGCGAACGATGCATTTCGTAATGCCATGAACAGCGATGCCTTCCGCAGTGCGATGAACAATGATGCTTTTCGCAGTGCGATGAATAGTGATGCTTTCCGTAGCGCGATGAACAGTGACGCCTTTCGCACTGCCATGAACAGCGATGCCTTTAGAAGTGCGATGGCGAGTGACGCCTTCAGAAATGCGATGGCAAGGGGCGGTGATGCACAACGCAGCGCACTCCAGAGTGATGCCTTCCGCAGCGCGATGGCGAATGATGCTTTCCGCAGTGCAATGGCCAGTGACGCCTTTAGAAGTGCGATGTCGAGCGATGCTTTCCGCAATGCGATGGCAAGCGATGCATTCAGGAATGCGATGGCCAGTGATGCCTTTAGAGGCGCCATGGCAAGTGATGCCTTCCGCAGCGCCATGAACAGTGATGCTTTCCGAAGTGCGATGGCGAGTGACGCTTTCCGCGGTGCAATGGCGAGTGATGCCTTCCGCAGTGCGATGAATAGCGATGCCTTCCGTAGTGCCATGAACAGTGATGCTTTCCGAAGTGCGATGGCGAACGATGCTTTCAGAAGCGCCATGGCCAGCGATGCTTTCCGTAGTGCCATGAACAGTGATGCTTTCCGAAGTGCGATGGCAAGTGATGCTTTCAGAAGCGCCATGGCGAGTGACGCCTTTCGAAGTGCGCTTCAGAGCGATGCTTTCAGAAGTGCGATGGCGAGCGATGCTTTCAGAAGCGCCATGGCCAGTGATGCCTTTAGAAGTGCAATGGCCAGCGATGCTTTCCGAAATGTACTGGCTAACAATCAACTCTAGTTGATTCTTTCCCAGGTAGAACAAACAGTCACCTCATTTGGGGTGGCTGTTTGTGTTTAGATGTCTTCTGGAGGATCGAATGTTGAAGCGTATTGTAGTCACTTTGATATTCGGGATTACCCAGTCTCTTAGTGCAGCCCCATTCGAGATGGATGTTCTTGAAACCAAAGACGTCCGACTACTTTATTTTGACCCGATTCAAACCTACCTCGTTCCGCACATGGCGCGGAGCTATCAGAATTCTCTCTTATTTCAGGAAACAACCTTCGACTGGAAACCCTGGGATAAGACAACACTCGTCCTGACTGACCTTAGCGATTATGGCAATGCGGGTGCTTCTGTGTCGCCGGGTAATGGCGTGACGGTCTATATCGCCCCGTCTAACAGAACACTTGAAACGCTGCCGGGTAGCGAGCGAACATTTATGTTGATGAACCACGAAATGGTCCATATCGCTACCATGGATGCGTGGAACGAGCAGGATGCGCGTTGGCGGAGGTTTTTCAGAGGTAAACCCAGACAATCAGACAAGCATCCAGAGTCAATCCTGTACAACTATCTCTCTGTGCCGCGGATGAGTTCCCCTCGTTGGTACCAGGAAGGCGCTGCAACATTTCTTGAAACCTGGATGTCTGGTGGTGTGGGAAGGGCGCAGGGTGCCTATGATGAAATGGTGTTCAGGTCTATGGTTCGTGACGGTGCGCACTTCTATAGTAACCTGGGCATTGTTTCAGAAGGCGTCGGTGTTGACTTTCAGGTAGGTGTAAACGCATACCTTTATGGCACACGATTTATAAGCTACCTTGCCCTGCAATATTCACCAGAGCAGATCATCGAGTGGTTGAAACGAGGTGAAGACAGCGAACGCTACTATGCCACGCAGTTTGTCCATGTCTTTGGTCTTGAACTAGAGTCCGCGTGGGATGAGTGGATCGCCTGGGAAAAAGTTTTTCAACAAGCGAATCTGGAAAGAGTAAGAGAAGTACCGCTTACGCCAACCCGACCTCTCGCTGACCAGGCACTAGGCTCCATATCAAGAGCATTTCTGACCCCTGATGGTAGAGAAATGGTCGGTGCTTTCAGGTATCCCGGTGTGGTGGCACATGTTGGCATGATGGATCTTGATGAAGGGACTATCCGGAAAGTGACGGACATCAAGGGGCCAAAAATATTTCCCGTCACATCACCTGCCTACGATGCAGAAAATGGCAGACTCTTTTACACGGCGGACAACAACGCCTACCGTGATCTCATGGTGGTGGACCTTGATAGTGGCGAGAAGACATTGTTGCTTAAAGACGCTCGCATTGGTGATATTGTTTTCAATTCCGCAGATCAATCCATCTGGGGGCTGCGGCACCTAAACGGTTACGTTAGCCTGGTAAGAATACCTTCCCCCTATAGTGACTGGAATGAAATACACACCTGGTCATACGGGGAGGTCCCTTATGAA
>CAZAZB010000064.1:0-2005 GCA_964489485.1 uncultured Pseudomonadales bacterium
TTGTGAATAAACAAGGTGCTATTTTACTGATGCTTGTATTGATACGCTCTGACCCAATATAGAGATTAAGTGAACATCGGAATAAACAGTAAAGTACAATCCAGTTTTAGGCCAATTTGTTAGGTCAATCTATTAGGTCAATTTATTAGGTCAAAGGGGAATAAATTAACGCGATGAGAATCGGACTGATTTTGTTTATCACTATTCCACTGATGGAAATGCTCATACTCATTGAGGTGGGTGGCATTATCGGTGCACTGCCAACGGTTGCTCTGGTTGTCCTGACGGCGACAATCGGCATTTGGCTGCTACGCCTCGAAGGTATGGCAACCCTGGCGCGGGTCCAGGCAAAACTGGACCAGGGTCAATTGCCAGAAACAGAGTTACTCGAAGGCATCATGCTACTGGTGGGTGGCGCGCTACTACTCACGCCCGGATTTGTGACAGACGCTATGGGATTTACCTGTCTGATCCCTATATTCAGACGCCCTATTGCCCGGTGGATTATTCGTCAGGGTGTCCTGAAGGCGATGAATCTGAAAGGGACATCATTCTCCGCCGGCTCTTTCTCATCAGGATCATTCTCCGCCGATACATCTACCACCTCCAGTACAACATCCAGTACAACCACAAGATCGGACACACCAAGTCGACAAAGACCTGGTCGTCTGGATGACCAAACCATTGAGGGTGAGTTCAGAGAAGAAAAGGACTGACTCGATATCACATATCTTGACCTGTCTCTGGCAACCCGATGAAACCCTCGCATCGCTTATTTTTGTGTCCATCCAGTTAAGTACAGATCAGCAAGCACAGGTCAGTTGGCCGAAAACTGTGGTGCTTGAATTGCCATTGCCAGTTGAACCAGGGATACAAACTCCAGGCGGGAAACATCGTTACCTGCTGCGTTCTGTGCCTGTGTCAGTATTTGCTGAAAGTCCGAATCAATATACTTGCCTCCCTGCAAAAGTTGACCGAAACCGGCAACAGCAGCAGCGAAACGTGTGTCCTGGCTGGCCTCTTCCTGTCGGTCATCAAGCATCACGACTTGTGAAAGCAGATGACTTCTTTGTTCGCCCGGTATTTTGTATCGCAGCTTAAGCAGGGCCAATTCATCCCCCCACTTCTTTGAATCAGAACCAGCTGCAACTGAGCCAGGAGAAATTGAAGGGTCTCGGGTCTCGCTCTTATCGTAACGTAGCGGGTCCATCGCGACCGCCGGACTCCCAACCAGCGTCACTTCATACAGAGCTGTGACACTATGCCCAGCACCAATTTCACCCGCATCAACCTTGTCATTATTAAAATCTTCGCGTTCCAGTAAGCGATTTTCATAACCCACCAGACGATATTCCGCGACAACAGCTGGGTTAAATTCGACCTGGATCTTTACATCGGAAGCGATGGTTTGCAGTGTTGACGTTAGTTGTTTTACCAGAACTCTTCGCGCCTCACTTAAAGTGTCGATGTAAGCATGATTACCATTACCCGAATCAGCCAGCTGCTCTAGCATGGCATCATTGTAGTTACCCATACCATAGCCGAGTGCCGTCAAGCCAATTCCAGTGTGTCGCTGCTTCTCGATGAACGACTTCATGCCTCCGACTGTGTCCATACCAACGTTGAAATCACCGTCTGTTGCGAGAATCACCCGATTGATCCCTCCCTCCCGATAACTTGATCTCGCCAGGCGATACGCCTCCCGCAAGCCACCCTCGCCATAAGTTGAGCCACCAGCACTGAGGTTTTCAATCGCCTGCCGAATGAGTGACGCATCCTTCATACTGGTTGGCTCCAGCACAACTGACGACTGCCCCGCATAGGCAACAATGGATACGATGTCATCTGCGTCTAGCTGATTTACCAGCAGATTGAGGGATGCCTGAACCAGAGGAAGTTTGTTCCGTTGATTCATGGAACCTGAGACATCAATCAAGAACACCAGATTGGCGGGCAGTCTGTTACTGACCTCATAGCCTTTTAATCCTATTCTCAGTAACTGTTT